>VBJK01000492.1 GCA_005879655.1 Chloroflexota bacterium
TCACCTTCTTCATATGGTGTATTACAATGCGAGCACCGCAACCCCTTTGGCGTAGGAGGTGGAGTCGAATCGCGCACTGGTGTTGGTGCAGGCAATGCTGGCGGTGGGGATACGGGTACCGGCGAGACTGTTACCTGCGATGGCGGAATATAAGCTGGCGTCGGCGAGTAGGGGGGAGCCACCCATTGCTGCTGTACCTGCGGCAATAACTGATAGGGAACAGGACTAGCCACAATACTTGGCCGTTGCTGTCTTACTAAGCCGTCAACCATATTCAGCGCCTGGTTGCCCAGACTGGCCTGTCGTATCGCCCCCACGCCAGCGGTTAACGCCAATGGCCAGAGCACAGGCAAGGCCACAATACCAACAGCCCCGACTGCCGCTTTATCTAACCATTTTTGCTGCCCGATCATCGCTAACACACCGCCAGTCGTGCGCTGTAATGTCACCGAGAGAGCCGCTTGCATACCCAAGATCGCCTCAAAATCGCCACCTTTCTTCAATTGGACAAGCATCTGATCTTTAGTGCCGAATTGCTGCGCCTGATAGCTCTGTGCTATGTAGGCATTGACAAGGTCACTGGCGAGCCGTTGAATATCTATTTCTTCAGAGTTATAGAATCGGGCATCCATATACTAATTCCTCCAATAGAGCTTCTATTTCTTTGATTACTTCGCTACAGATTTACAAACATGTGACAAATTTATGCACGAGGGGATTCAATTTCTCCCATTATTTACGTAAGCATGGTCTTGGAGTTGGAAGATTGCAGCCTATCTTCGATAGAGTATATCATATCTTTTGCAGCAGTCACGCTTGCCCCCCACCGCTCAAGGCAATCCCCATAGGCGTTAACTTAAGCAGAGGGACATTAGTTTTGTTTTGTAACCTGCTCTACTCAAATTTCGTCTCTTTGAGTAGAGATAGTTCAAATTAGCTAAAGCTGTTTGATAGTTTATATCTCTTGCGAATATTAACTACTATCAAGCTCATTTAGCACTATATCCTGGCAAAAAAAGCTCACGATTTATTTATTTATGCTAAAATATATTAATTACTGAAAGTTTGTTTATTCCTCATGGAGGTACTCAATATGATAGAACATGTTGGTCAACAGGCTGGTCGCGTTGGTCAACAATTTGGGAACTACCGTCTGCTTCGCTTGGTGGGGGAGGGAGGCTTCTCTGAAGTTTATCTTGCCAAACATATCCATCTGGATGCCCAGGTTGCCATTAAGATTTTTCATGACGAGCTGATGGCCCAGCAACGAGATGCGTTTCTGCATGAAGCCCGTACGATTGCGACCCTGGAGCATCCATCAATCATTAAAGTTCTGGATTGTGGTATCGAGCGCAATGCCTCCTACCTGATCATGAACTATGCACTCGGTGGGACCCTACGTCAACGCCATCCCAGGGGCACACGTGTGACAGAGCAAGAGGTTGTTTCATACATCAACCAAGTTTCGGCAGCACTCCAACACATACACGATCATCACCTAATTCATAGAGATGTAAAGCCGGGGAATATGTTGCTAGGCGATCACGACGAGGTCCTGCTCAGTGACTTCGGCACTGCTATGTCGGCCACCGCTACTATTGCCGACACCAAAAAGGCTGTCGCGGGTACAGGTGCATATCTAGCGCCAGAGCAAATTATGGGCAAGCCGTGCCATGCCAGTGATCAATACTCCCTAGCTGTGGTTGCGTATGAATGGCTCACAGGCAACCGACCATTCCACGGTACATTCTCAGAACTATGTACCAAGCACCTTTCTGCTCCTCCACCTCCGTTACGAGAAAAAAATCCGGCTGTTGCTCCACGCGTTGAAGCTGTCATTATGAAAGCATTGGCCAAAGACGCAGCGCAGCGCTTCAACAGCGTGCAGGATTTCGCTATTGCCCTTGCAGAGAGTATTCAGCCCGCTACTGTCTCCACGCAATCTGCTGCAAGGGCCGACACTGAGCAACAGACAGGCACACAGATTGTCTCAGATCAACCTGTGGAGGTAGCAGATGCATCGTCCGCACAGCAGTCGGCAAGCGAGCAGGCACTAGTTGAAACAGGAGATGCGGACGGCATTGTTCTAGCTGACGCTCCCTCACAGGAGCAGCAAACACGCGCACAAACGGGAAAGGCTATTGCGATCCTTTCTAAGGCGCTGGTACCAGTAACGCAGGTGAGTCAAGGTAAGGACGAGCAAAAGAAGTTACTGATATTGCTGACTGTCAGTCTGACGCTACTCCTCATCGGGGGTGGCGTAGGCTATGCGTTACCACGGTTCCATGCAGCTAGTCCAATCCCGCAAACGGTTATCCCAACGGGTAGCGCTTTGGCGGCGACCATTACCATCATCCCCAAACATCGAGTATGGCTGCAAAACTATCAGATGCTGGCGATCTTTGGGACGCCATCGGCAGCAAAGCAGCAGGTACAGGCACGCTCGGTCTCGGTGACGACGCAGCCTCAAGCGCAAACAGTCCAGGCTACAGGTACGGAAATACTGCCGGGAACAGCTAAACAAGCGACAGGAACCTTGCTCTTTACGAACACGTCAGCGCAACCTATCTCGTTTACGCAGGGCACAGTCTTGCGTGGTCAGGTCCCACTCGTCCTGGATGAAACCATTACTCTGCCTGCGAGCACCCCGACGCAGCCCGCAGTACAAGCATCAGTACCAGCGCATGCCGAGCACCCAGGTAAAGCAGGCAATATTACGCTTGGTCAATTCACCATCTCAGGCTCTGCACTTGGCTCAGCAACTTTGACTTGGAATGCCACGAATGCCACTGCCTTTACTGGCGGCACTGATGGCCAGACGGCTCTTGTCGTCAGCCGAGACGACATTGATGGCGCAACGAACTCATTATTGCAGAATAACACACCTGATGCATCTTCGCTTCTACAAACAAAATTGACAGAGCATGAAAAATTGCTGAACTCTGCTCAATGTAAGGCTACCAGCACAGCCAATCATCACGCAAATGATCAAGCCTCAAGCGTCACTGTCACCGCCTTTTTCACCTGCACAGGTATCGCATACGATGAAGCAGGAGCCACCGCTACGGCCAGGAACCTGCTCGCACAGTCGATGCACGCGGCCAACTATGCGCAGGCAGATCCAGCCAACGTTTCTGTCACACAAGCTCTAACAGACACACAGGGCAACGTTGCCTTAACCGTGCAAGCCTCAGATAATGGCATCTATCAGTTTAACGATGAACAGAAAGTCGTTCTCACCAAGCAGATTGTTGGTAAGAACAAACGCATCGCACGAGCCTTGCTACTCAGTCAGGAGGGTGTGGGTTCGGTCACTATCAATCTTGGGGATGATAGGAGTAATACTTTGCCGACCGATGCACGACGTATTAGTATTGCCATCATAAACTAAACTTGTTGCTTATGGTCTAGCTGGTCTGGTACTATAGGTATACCCGTTTCGCAACATTAACGGGCGACCAGTGAAAAGCATCAACCAGTGGTATAATAAGCGGAAAGCAGAGTTACAAAGACGACGGCAACACCGCTGGTAGTCCATCCAGTGTGGTCGTCGTTTCCCCGCACAAAGCCAAAAAGAGAAATCTTTCGCTCGCGTGAGATCACGCTAGAAAACGCAAGAGATTGCTATGCTTTTTGGAACTATAACAGAGAAGTTATAGTCTCGTTATAGTAATAGAGAGAGATACGGAAGGAGTAGTACTTTGTCGCACTGTCAACGCGTCAAAATTCTAGAAGGTAACACAGGAGAGTATATACACCAACATCATGGGCTAGTAATCATCCCAGCAACCAAAGCGCGTGCGTTTGAACTGGCTGGCGATCGCGTACACTATGCCCCTGATCGACCCGCTGATCTACAGCATATTAAACTGATCATTGCCCTTGACTTTGAGCAAGAAACGGTCAGTGGGGTTGCCTATACCACATTTGCAGCACTCTATGAGGAGGTACACACGATCTCGTTTGATGCCGTGGAGTTACAGATCGAACGTGTTACACTGGCAAACGGGCCGGAACTGAGCTACACGACAACAGATGAAAAATTGATCGTGCATCTGGATCGGACGTATCAATACGGAGAAGTCTTCACGCTTGCCATACACTATCACGCCAAGCCACGTACTGGCTTACACTTCATAAAGCCTGCCCCTGAAGATCCCACGCGTCCTGTCCATGCCTGGACCTTCGGCCAGCCCAGCTACTGCCGCTATTGGATGCCCTGCCATGATGCCCCTAATGATCGTGCCACGACGGAAATAATCGTCACGGTCCCCTCCCAGTTCCTTACTGTCTCCAACGGTAAATTGGTCGAGGTGACTGATCACGGTACGACGAAAACACATCACTGGCTGCATGACGTGCCTCACGCCGCTTATCTGATCTCACTTGTTGTGGGCGATTTCGCGGTGATTAAAGACAACTATAAGGGTAAGCCTGTTACATACTATGTACGCCACGACCGCAAAGACGACGCTCCTTTATATATGGGCAAGACGCCAGCTATGATGCGCTTTTTCTCAGAATATACTGGTGTTGACTATCCCTACGATAACTACGATCAGACGGTAGTCGAGGTCTATACTGGTGCGATGGAGCATACCACAGCTACCACACACGGCTTTACACTCTTGATCGATCAGAAAGCTTCACTGGATCTAGGGCCGGAGTATGTCTCGGTAGTTGCACACGAGCTAGCGCATCAATGGTTTGGTGATCTGGTGACATGTCGCGATTGGCCCAATGGCTGGCTAAATGAGGGTTTCGCCACATATTTTGAAGAATTGTGGAACGAACATGACCAGGGTAGCGACTTTTTTAAACACTCGATGCTCGATGTCAAGAAAGGCTATCTGGCCGAAGATCGTAAATATCGCCGCCCGGTTGTCTACCATGTCTATCACAAGCAAGGCTTTGAGCTATTCGACAGGCACCTGTATAACAAAGGTGGCTGGGTGCTACACATGTTGCGGCATCAACTAGGTGACAAAACATTCCGGCGTGCACTTCAGGTCTATCTCGGACGGTACCGTGAAAAAGAGGTCATCACGGCGGACCTAGAGCGGACGCTTGAAGAGGTGACGGGACGTAGTCTGGCTCGTTTCTTCCAACAATGGGTCTATAGTGGTGGGTATCCAGAATTCGATGTGAGCTACTCTTGGGATAACGAGCACAAGCTAGCAAAGGTCAAGATCAAGCAGACGCAGAAAGTTGACGACCTGACCCCTTGCTTCGTCACGCCAGTCGATCTCGCCTTCACCATTGCGACATCCGACGAGGCGACAAAGGATGAGCACACAAACGAAACAAGGACCATTGCTCTGCAAGTGACAGTCGGCGAGGATGGGCAGGTCGAGCAGAGTTTCTTCGTTCCATTGGAGCGTGAACCTCTGATGGTGCGCTTCGATCCCGATGGTTGGCTCTTAAAGACACTCAAATTTGAGCGTTCGAGCAAGATGTTGCGTTATCAACTGGCTCATGATCCCGATGTGCTTGGACGCATTGAGGCGGCGGAGGCATTGGGCACGAAAGGTGAGCCAGAAGCGATGGAGGCGCTGGCAACTGCGCTCCATAGTGATGCCTTCTGGGGAGTGCGTGCGGCTGCGGCTACGGCATTGAGTAGCATTGGCAACGAAAAGGCTCTGGAGATACTGCTTAAAGCCTTGCGCGAACTCGATGCAAGCCAATTTTCGCGTGCCCGTGTCGCTATTGTCAGCGCGCTAGGCAAATATCAGGCTCCACAACAGAGCGAGCTTGCACAGCGCTCTGCTCAGGCGCTTTCCGCGCTATTAGAAAAGGGAGATGTCAGCTACCGCGTAGAATCGGCTGCTGCTACAGCGCTGGGGATCACGCGTACAGAGGGAAGCGTCGATCTGCTCACTAAACTGCTGGAACGCCCCTCGTGGATGAGTATTCTGCAACGTGGCATCTTCAGTGGTCTGGGTGCATCTGGTGAGGATCGTGTCATCGATACGATGATTGCCTACATGATCAATGAACATCATCACCCAATACTGAGACGCTCAGCTGTGATGGGGCTGGAAGCCGTAGGACAACAGCGTCACCTCTACAGCGAAGCCGCACGGCAGAAAGCCGTTACTGCTCTCACTCACACGCTTGAGCACGACAGCTGGGGTCCAACGCGTACCATGGCGGCCCTGGCCCTGGAGGCTCTGGGCGAAAAACGCGCTATCGGTGTCTTAGAGCACGCAGCAAGTCAGGAGTTGGACGATGGGGTACAGCGCAATATGCGCGTTGCCGCCCATGCTCTGCGTAGCAGCGACAAGAGCGAGGACCAGCTCAAGCAACTACGCAAGGACCTCGATGAGGTACGCGAGGAGAATCGCAAACTCAAAGAACAATTGACTACGTTGGAAGCTCGCGTGAAATAGTATTGCCCTGGCTCTGCGTGCAAGGCAACTACAAGGTATCAATACCTTGTGGTTGCCTTGCGCACATTTCTTGCCAATGAACAACATTTCTTTGTTACTCAACGTTAATTCTCACAAAGCAAAATATATCTACTTGTTTTTGCAGAGTTTCTCTTATTGAGAGAGACTGCATCTTTTCTATTAGGAAGTAACATGAGAACAATGAAGAGTACACGAATGAGCATGTTTCTCATTGGCATGGTAAGTCTCGTGCTTATCGGTTTCCTCTCAGTCAAAGGTATTACTACGAGCTATGCAGCGTCACCGCAGCACCAACTACACTACTATGGCGCAAACTTGCAATATGTAGAACAAGCTACTGGCGTACATCGGGACGGTACCGTTAACCCAAATGGCCCCTGGCCGCAATTTACCCAGAATTACTGCTTTATAGCAGTGGCGCAGGCAGTAATAAACTTCGATCATATCAGGCGGGGACGTCCTCTGCGCTTTCCTCACCAAGACAATCAAGGACCAGCTTCTGGCGATCCCAAGGACGAGCAGGTAGGCCAGATCTTGTGGGATATGGACCATCTCATGATTCCCCCAGGTGGACCA
>VBJK01000094.1 GCA_005879655.1 Chloroflexota bacterium
TGACTATCAAAAGAAGTATGATATTGTTTCCGCACCGCAAATGAGTGGTATTCGTTCTCTCCTGCTCACTGATGGCCCCAATACTGCTTTGCCTGCTGATCAACAGCATGCTCTTGCGAATGTCACCAGTCAGCTCTTGCCCGATTATAGAGCATCCTTGGAACCTGTATTGAATAGTCTACAGAATGGTACTAGGCTACCCGCCAGCGCATATGATCGCCTCGACCAGAAATATACTGCGTTAAGTGCTGGCTGGAATGATGTTCAACAGAAGGCAACTGAAGTTACCCGCATTGTGTCAGCTAATGGCTCATCCCAGGCCATCATCCTGACTATCGTGATCGCTTTTGCAAGCACCATTGTGCTGGTTATCACTATCGGGTACTTTGTCAACCTGACCATTACACGCCCGTTGCGCCAACTCGCGTCTCTTACCAGACGTATTGCCAAAGGTGAGACCAACGCACGTGCCGATATTAGTGGGCGCGACGAGATTTACATGGTTGCGACTTCCATGAATAGTATGTTGGATAATATCGTACGCCTTATTCAAGAGACGCAGTCGCAGCGCGATGTATTGCAGAGCCAAGTAGAGAAGTTAGTAAGCGAAGTGAGTGGTATTGGTGATGGAGATTTGCGTGTGCAGGCAGAAGTTACATCTGACGCACTTGGTGTGCTGGCCGACTCCTTTAACTATATGGTGGAAGAGCTGGGTAGCTTAGTCGTACGCGTCAAAGTGGTGGCCAATGAAGTCGATAGATCTACTAGCTCTACTCTTGACCGCATGACACAACTGGTGGAAACGGAAGATACACAGCTTAAAGAAATTAGTGAGGCCATGACGGAGATCGACCGCATGTCGGCATGGAGCCGTCAGGTGGCCGAGCGCTCGCAGGTCCTACACAATGTGGCGCGTGATGCACGTGAAGATGCACACGTCGGTCGTGGAGCCGTCAAGCAAGCGGTCGAAGGGATGGGACGTATCAACGAGAACGTGCAAGCTACTGCTGATAAGGTACAAGCGCTTGGTGAGCACTCGCGCGAAATCAACGATATCGTTGAACTTATGTCCGCTATTGCTCATCAGACGAACCGTTTGGCGCTAGACGCTGCTATTCAAGCCGCAATGGCGGGTGAAAATGGTAAGGGCTTTGGAGCAGTTGCCGCTGATATTCGCCGTCTGGCCGAGCGAGCAAAAGATCAGGCTGGTATCATCACCCGTATTGTGCGTAGTGTTCGTGAAGACATCAGTGCTGTGGCTCTTTCTATGCAAGACACGGAGCGTGAGACATCCAACGGGGCAAAACTGACGCAGGAAGCCGGTGAAGCTCTGGAATCGATCTTCTCCGCTGTCGAGCGTCAGGCGCACGAAATTGAAAATATTAACCAGGTAGCGACACAACAGTTGCAATCCTCTAGCGCTGTTGTACGTATCATGCATAGTGTATCTGAGACCACGCAGCAGAGTAGCATCAGTACGCGTGATGCTTCTCAGAATATGGAACGCCTTGCGCGTCTAGTGGAGCAGTTACACTCCTCGGTGGAAGCCTTTAAATTGCGTGAGGGTCATAACCTCTCTATTCCGTATAACAACGCTACTGATCGTTCACCGGAGGGCGATCCTGAAAATTCAATGAGCGTGAGTAACATGTTTCGTGCAGTGAGTGGAACCGCTCAGCCGATCCTACAGTCTGGTTTTGGTATGGATGCCAATATGTTGTTGCCTGATGCAAGGCAAGATCCTCGCTCATTCTATCCGATGCCAACGAACCAGCAAAATGGTAAAAATGAGAATTGGTCGGATTGGGCATCCTCGCCACAGGCTCCAAATGCTCCTTTGATGCCAGGTGCCAGTTGGCCAGACTGGAATATGCCAAAAGCAGAAGTTGACCAGTGGTTCGAGTCTCAGGCGAATAATCCCACCAAGCGTTAAATGTGAGCAAGAAATGCTGGTGACAGGAGCGAGGAAAAATTGCCGAGCAATTTCTCTTCACTCCTGTCACCAGCATTTCTTGCTCTAAGTATCTATTTAGCATAACGCTGGCGCACAGCCTCATATAAGATAATACCCGTTGCCATAGCGGCGTTGAGCGATTCTACACGGTTAGCGAGCGGAATGGTGATGGTCTGCGTTGCCAGTGCTCTGGCGTCGGGTGAGGGACCATGTGCTTCATTGCCAATGATCAGCGTAAAGGGTTGGCTTAAATTCTCCGCAAAATACATAAGGGGGCTGTTTGCTTCCGCCAGCAGGATCTTGCTAGGACTATGTGCCATCACTCGCTCTGCAATAGTTGTCCATGCAACATCCGTCGCAATCGGCAAAGCAAGGTGTGCTCCAGCGGCAGCACGTACAACCTTGGGATTAAAGCAATCGACGCAGTCAGGGGTGAGCAGTACCATTGCCACGTCGGCAGCAAGCGCGGTACGCAGAATCGTACCCATGTTCCCTGGATCGGCTAGGTTATCGAGGATGAGGAGGGCTGGCCGTTCTGCCGTAGTGCGGCGAGCCTGGACCAGTTCTGCTTGAAATGCTGTCAATGGCAAAACACTGACCACTCCTTGCGCTGTCTGTACATCTGAGATCGCCGTCAGTACTTGTTCACTGATGGCTATAAGCTGAGAATCAGCCAGCTCCTGCGGCAGGCGATCCAGCAAGAGCTGACCTTTGGCTGTACGCCTGAGTAGCTCTGGTTGATAATACACTTCGTGCGGCACAATGTGGGCATCGAGCAGTGCCTCCAGTAGCAGGGGACCTTCTATCAAAAAGAAACCGCTCTTTTTTCTCCCACGCGTTGTATGTAAGCGCTGTAGTTTGCTAATCCGTGGATTATCTGGACTGGTTATGAGCGTCATTACTTCACCTAAACATAGATAAATGTGCGATTTATTGTTACAAGCACAATAAATCGCACATTTATCTATGTTTTGCTATTCTGCTACAGCTGCCAATGCAGACTGGACCAGAGCACTAAATGCAGGCATATCGTTGACGGCCAGCTCTGCGAGGATCTTGCGATCAATATCGATATTTGCGCTGTGCAATGCATGTATCAGGGTACTGTATGATACGCCATGCATGCGAGCAGCGGCATTGATACGTGTGATCCACAGGCGGCGCATATCGCGTTTGCGGTTGCGGCGATCGCGATACATATAGGCCATCGAGCGCATCACCGATTCATGCGCTGGCCGGAAGAGTTTACGACGTGTTCCACGATGGCCTTCTGCCATCTGTAATACTTTTTTATGCTTCTTATGCGCGGGTACGCCACGTTTTACTCTTGGCATAGTTCTTTGCTATCCTCCATCAGTCTCATACAAACTAAAAGGCATATGGCAATAAGCGCTTCAGACGGCGTGTATCTGCCGTAGCGAGCTGAAAATTCTTGTCAGCAGCGCGAATTGCTTCGGATGATTTGTGGCGGCGCAGGTGGCTGATAGCCACTTTGCGGCGCATGAACTTGCCAGATGCGGTAACTTTTACCCGCTTAGCCATGGCCTTGTGCGTTTTTAGTTTCTGCTTCATAATCTCTTTCTTTCTTTCTATTCTTGGCGGGGTTAATCTTTCTAGCCATGTGCATGCGACTACTGTGTGTTTGAGTGCAGGGCACGCAAGTATGGCAGAGGTGGCAGTACAGTCAGTGATTGAAACTCTTCAATCTCACCTTACTCTATCAAAGGCGCAGAGAAGCCTTTTTCAAGAGTAACCCCGTTGTTCGCGCGATGATTATAGCATAACCAATGGTTGTGTGCAACTTTTTTTCTGTGCTTCTGTGCTTTGCCTGTTTGCTTGATCATAAAGTCAGCAGTGGCTATACCTTTCTTCGCCTCTCAAGGGAGAGCAAGTCATTTGCAATCAGCTTCACACAAGCACAAAGGGAGGCCGGTCCGCATAGGGACCGGCCAAATAAGTATTATCCCTTTCCAGTATCCACTTCACATCGCCTGATCAAAGCTCAAATAGGACTATTTAGAAATCTTTTGTACAGGTTGAGACTTAGGATGAGTCTGTGTAGGCTTGGGATCTATCTGTGCGGATTTAGGCTCAGCCTGTGCGGGATGAGACTTAGGATCAGTCTGTGCAGGCTTGGGATCAGTCTTTACGGGATGAGACTTAGGATGAGTCTGCGCAGGCTTGGGATCTATCTGTACAGGCTTGGGATCAGTCTTTACGGGATGAGACTTAGGATGAGTCTGTGTAGGCTTGGGATCTATCTGTACAGACTTAGGCTCAGTCTGTGCGGGATGAGACTTAGGATCAGTCTGTACAGGCTTGGGATCAGCCTTTACGGGATGAGACTTAAGATTAGTCTGTGCAGACTTGGGATTAGTCTGTGCGGATTTAGGATTAGTCTTTACGGGATGAGACTTAGCAGTTGTCTTTAGGTGATGAGGCTTAGTCTCTCTTGACTTAGTAGCCTCAACTGGTTTTGTCATAGCGTCCTGAATAAATGTAAATGGGATAGTGGCGGCATGCGCGTCGGTGAAACTCGGCACGAAGAGTAAGCTAGCAAGCGCCACGCCTGCAATGAGGTAACGTGGCTTAGAAACTGTTTTACTGAATACTTGATTGATACGTGACAAAATCATAGTGAAACTCTTCTTTCCAAATTAAGATGCGGGACTTTTCATGATCCTGGCGAGAAACACAGTAAGAGCAGGATGGGAAAAAGATCTCTACCCTTCTAGAAGCGGGTAGAGAAAAGAGCAGAGCATTTTCCTGTCAGGCTCATAGCTCACCAAGAGCGCGAAACTGCCCAGTAGTGGACTGACACTATATAGTGTTGTCTTGGTCACTAATGATAGCCATCGGCATGATTTGCCCGAATATTAACTCATCAATAGCGCTGAGGGCGTGGTGGTCGCGACAGCCATGGCGGACGCGAAAACTCGCTCAATCGGCTCCAGCGACCGCGCGATGGCTTCTCGTTGGCCTGCGCCATTTGCGCTATTTGCCAGGTAGCGCTAAAGAAGAGTAGCCATCCCCAGATCAGAAAAGGTAACAGTACCGCAACTAGGCCCTGTCCCGCCCACGAAGCATGCCAGAGGTCGCAATAGTAACTGAACAATGCAGCGACCTGTAAGAGCACTGTGAGCCGAAATGTGTGTTTATTACGTGTGCAGAGCGCCAGGGTCAGCGGTAGAATCGTGTACCAGGGGCAATAGATTGGTGTCAGCAGCAATAATAAGAGACAGACCCAACAACTACATAAGAGTGTCAGTTCCAGGTTATTAATAAACCAGAGGCTAAAAAGCAGGAAAAGTCCTACCAGCACAAGCATGCATGTGGACCAGTGTTGCGGCACTATCAACCAGAGCATAAATGGTGACAACGGGAGCAGCCGAGGAAGAGCAAGCATGGCCGCATCTAGCGAAGCAAGCGCATTGTGTGGTATAAATGTCGTCTCCAGACTAGCCATGAAGCCAGAGATACCCCAGGCTTGCCAGTACGGCCCATATGCCACGAGCAACAAAAACAGCGCCGTAATGACCATGCTCAACCACAAGCGTCGCGGATCGTGGGTATGGCCGTAGTGTGCTCTTTTCACGATCAAACGCAAGAACAGTGGTAAGATCAGCAAACAGAATGGATTGATCAATGCAGCTAATACAATGAATATCCAGGCCGCTAAAAGCGCGTCACGCTGTAAGAAGAGGAGCGTGAGCAGTATAAAGAAAACAGTGATCAGCTCTGTATGTATGTACGTAATTCCTATCAACAGCACCACTGGGTTCCAGGCATAAAGTACCGTGCCTGCGATCCTTCTCTGTAACCTGATTTTTGGTAAGATGGACCAGAGTAATAAGGCGTTGGCTACGTGTGTAAGTAGAGCCAACCAGCGCAAGCCAGCCAGCGTCAGTGCGGCATTACCACCTGTACACGCCATAATGATATGACTGATATCAAGCCATATAGGACCGTACCTTCCCGAAAGAAACACATCCTGTGACGTGACTTCTGTCGCACCGGGAAGACAGAGTATAATGAGTCCAAAACAGAGTGTAAATGCTACAATAAGGACAAGAATAGTACAGTTCTTCTTGGAAGATAGGCGCTGCTGCATGACTACTCCATCAGCCGAATGTATAGTGGGAAGACATCCATTACCGGGCAAGTGACCGTTTATCAGAAAAAACGTAATACCAGCATGACTTCTGCCACAATCTGACCCATTTTCTTCCGCATTTGCCGCGTATAGAAAGAATAGAAATATGAAAGTAGTAGTATGCCTTGGCTTCTATTGTCAGAGATGTTGAACAATGCTATAATAGCCTGGATTTGACGTTCCACTACCCTGGCAGGACACAGGAAAGTAACTGACCAGGTGTGTACCCAAAGAAAGGAGGTGGCTTCGTGAGGAAAGATTATGAACTTGGTCTAATCTTCAACCCCGAAGTCAGCGAAGACGAGACGCGTGCTTTGTTAGGTCGTCTCGAACAGATTGTCGCCACTGATGGCGGCCAGATTGTCAAAATGAATCAGTGGGGCAAGAAACGTTTGGCATACCCCATTGAGCATCAACGCGATGGCTTATACGTGTTCATGGACATAATTCTGACACCTGAGACCGTAGCTGAGATCGAACGCACCCTAAAGGTTTCGGAAGTGGTTCTGCGCCACTTGATGAAGCGACGCGACCCCAAATTTGCCCAGAAGGAGCGCGAGCTGCGCGAGACGCGTGCCGCTGCTAGTGCCAATGCACCGGCAGAGGAGCCAAGCGCAGAGCCAGCACCAGAGTCGTTAGCTTCTGTTGCAGAAGCGGAGGAATTTATTCTCTCCGAAGAGGAAATGGCAGATGTTCCACCTGCCATCGAGGAATCAATCGAAGCGTAGTTTATGATGTTTGGGTGCGATCGTCCAATTTTTTCAATAAAGAGCCGGGGCTAATTATCGTATTGAAAGGATTTGGGTCATGAATAAAATTATGTTGATCGGGAACCTGGGTAGAGACCCCGAAATGAGTTATACACCCAATGGTGTGCCTGTGACGAAGTTTTCTCTTGCTGTCAATCGCCGCTTAGGTTCAGCGTCCTCAACGAGCGAACGACAAGAGGAGACCGATTGGTTCAACATTGTGGCTTGGCGAGGGCTTGCTGAAACGTGTAATACGTATCTGCGTAAGGGATCGAAGGTCTTTATTGAGGGTCGTTTGGCTGTACGTCGCTATACTGATAAAAGCGGTATCGAGCGTACCGCACTGGATGTGATCGCCAGTGAGATGGAGATGCTGACTCCAAAAGAGCGACAGGCGACACCGGCAGCAGGCGAGAGTGACTTTCTTAATATAGAAGGCGATATCCCCGGAGATTTGGACGAGCACCCCTTCTGAGCATGAAGGAGAAATTCTATGCAAAAGCGTGGTGATTCGACATCAGGTTCTGCACGTCCAAAGCGTGAATCTGGGCGTGGAGAGCGTTCTGCACGTCGTAAGATTTGTCAGTTTTGTCACGACCACGTACGTGATATTGACTATAAAGATGCAGATCGCTTTAGAAAACGTTACATCTCGGATCGTGGTAAAATTGAACCTCGCCGTAAAACCGGTACCTGCGCCAAGCATCAGCGCGGCTTGAGTGCTGCGATTAAGCAGGCTCGTTTTATGGCTTTGCTCCCCTACACTGCGGAACATATGCGCGGGATGTAGGATGAAGATGGCCATGGGTGCGTAACATATTGCGCACCCACGGCTCGTTTTCTGCTCATCTTCGAGGAGGTTTCAATGACAAGTCAGACAGCGCGTCGATCTGACAACCAACCACCTGCGCGCACTACTAAGAAGAAATATACTCGGCAAACAGCGCACGTCGAGGCACGTCGTGATGGCAAGCCTCTGATTTTTGGATGGGGTGGACATCTCTCTCATACCGAAAAAATACGTCTTCAACAGCGCGCTGTTTGGTTCCTTACCATTTTTATTGTCGTCCTGCTCGTGGCTGTATCTGTCCTCTACTGGGTCAATATCAATGTCATTAGCCCAGGTCTGGCTATTACTACAGTCAATGGTCAAAGTATCCCACAATCTGACTACCGCAAAATGGTTGCCGTGAAGGCGCAATTGCAGCAGAATGATCTCTATGGTCCCCACGGCCTCACTGCGCAACGCGACAGTTTAAAAGATCAGGTAACGGCACAACAGAAAATTATCGATGATAGCAATAAACAGATCACTGAATTGAATAACCAGATAAAGGCGTTGCCAGCTGGTCCAAGTACTCAGCGTACCGATCTCTCTGCTCAGCTTACCGCTGCACAGAAGAAATTAGCTGATGCCCAGAGCAAACACGATGCACTCGACGGTCAGTACCAGACGATGATACAAGCGACCATTCCAGCCGCCCAGCAGTTGTTTAGTCAGGGTCAGGTGGGCAATGATAGTATTGATTGGTTGCAGACGGATGTGCTGATGCGCCAGTGGCTGGCTAAACAGAGTGCCGATATACGGGCACAGATTGAGCCAGCGCCAAGTGCTATTACTCGTGCTGTAAATGATTTTACAAAGAACTTACCCAGCACAACAAGTTATGCGAAGTTCTTAAGTGATGATCATGTGAGCGAGAGCGATGTACAGAACGCGTTAGCTGTGCAGGTGCGCCGCGATAATCTACAAAAGTATCTGGCCGCGCACACGACATCTCCAACCTATCAGGTGCACGTACGCGCTATGACCTTCCCTACCGATGGTGAAGCGAAGGATGCCCTGAAGCAGCTCCAGCAGAATGGGGATTTTGCGACCATTGCGAAAAAGTCAGCTGATACTGATACCAACACGAAAGGTGGAGATGTAGGCTGGTTAGCACGCTATCAGTATGCATTGGATAAAGCGCAGAAACAGAGTATCGTTGTCGATAACTGGATCTTTGATCCTGCTCGTAAAGTCAAGGAGCTTAGTCCGATCTTAAGCGAAAACGGTACCTCTCATATTGTGCAGATCATGGAGATCGATCGCGCTCACCCTGTTGATGCGGCGAAGCTTAAAGACCTCCAGGACAACGCTCTGCTGTTCTGGACGTTGGTGCAGAAGGCATTGCCTGGCGCTTCAATCACTACTGCCGATCAGGGGATGCTCACCAATCCTGCCAATATGCCGCCTGGATTACCCTCCTCGGCTCCGGCTCCGCAAGTTCCTGGTGGTTTCCCAGGCGGTTTGCCGGGTGGCTTGCCGGGGCAGTAGTCGTATTATGGATATTCGAGAAGAGCACGAGGCCAATACCATTCAAATAAGCTCCCCTACCGTCCCAGGGGCTACCCCAGGGTACCCACAAGGGATGCCCCTACAATGGGACGAATCGGCTTGCGAGGTGTCTTCGTCCCATTGTAGGGGTATCCCTTGTGGGTGCCCTGGGGGTGGGCTGATGGAACAGCTGATGCAAACTGCTGCTCTGTACTTGCATATCCCGTTTTGCCATACGCGTTGCTATTATTGCGACTTTAATACCTATGCTGGCATACTTCCTTTGCGGGCTGCATATGTGCGCGCGTTGCTACGGGAGATTGAGCTTGCTGGTGCACTGGCACAGCATGAAGATGGAACGTTGAGGCGTTCGCGTTCCATCTTTTTCGGCGGTGGTACGCCAAGCCTGTTGAGTGTTGAGCAGGTAACGCGCTTGTTGCGAGCTTGCTGGCAAGCCTTTGCCGTTGATGAGGATGCCGAGATAACGCTGGAGGCCAATCCTGGTACTTTAAATCAGCAGCAGTTAGCAGGAATACGTGCTGCTGGTGTGAATCGTTTAAGTATGGGGGCGCAAAGTTTTGATGCTGGCTTGTTAAAAGCGCTGGGGCGTATTCATACACCAGAGGAGATTGTGCAAGCTGTTAGCTATGCCCGTGCAGCTGGCTTTGACTCCATTAATCTGGATTTTATGTTTGGTTTACCTAGTCAGACTATGCAGCACTGGCGCGCAACGCTGGAGCAGGCTTTGGCGCTACGGCCCGCACATTTTTCGCTCTACTCTTTGATTATTGAAGAGGGTACACCTTTCTATGACTGGGTGCGTGAGCAGCGCATTACACCCGGTGATGACGATCTGTGTGCCGATATGTACGAGTATGCCGACCAACTCTTGCAGCAGGCCGGTTACGTAAATTATGAGATTTCTAACTGGGCCTTGCCGGGCAAGCAGTGTCGTCATAATCTGACCTACTGGCAAAACTTGCCATACATTGGGATGGGTGCAGGAGCTTATTCAAGTTTTGGCGGCAGGCGCTACTCCAATGAACGCGTGCCAAATCAATATATCAAGATTTTACAGACAGGACGCTTGCCAGAGGTAGAAAGTGAGGTAATAGGGCGTGAGCAAATGATGTCAGAGACAGCTTTCCTGGCATTACGTACCGCAATGGGACTGCATTTGCCCACTTTTGAGCAACGCTTCGCGTTGTCCTTCGCCGATTTTGTTGGTGATCGCCTCCATGTCGTAGAGGAGGCTGGCTTGTTGGAGCATGAGGATGAGTGGTTGCGCCTGAGCAAACGAGGGCGTCTCCTTGGCAATGCAGTATTTATACGACTGCTACCTGATGAGTAAAGTATAAGTGTATCTCATATTTTGGCACCGAGCCGCTGGGCACCTACAAGGGACGGCTCTCACCCGTAAAGGAATCGGATGTGGAAACAGCCTTACAGGAGGTCTATCCCCTCCTCACAAAAGAACAGTTTCAGGATGCCGCAAACGTCGGCGTTGACCGCATACAGGCACAGTTGCTCTACAATCGAGGCGTGAGGACGCCCGCAGCAATGCAAGCGTTTCTGGCTGCGAAATATGAAGAGCTACATGACCCTCTGACGCTGATTGATATGCCGCGCGCTCTGGCCCGTATTCGGCAAGCATTAGAGCAACGCGAACATATCACGGTCTATGGCGATTATGACGCTGATGGCGTGACTTCTTCATCCCTGCTCTATCGTGCCCTGCGTAGCTTAAAGCATCCCGCTGCTCCGCTGGATTATCATATTCCTCATCGTCTGCGCGATGGTTGCGGTCTGAATCTACCCGTGCTGGACCTGTTAAAGGCGCGTGGCACGACCCTCATTGTCACGACTGATTGTGCTAGCTCCGACGTTGAGCAGGTCGCATACGCGAAGTCATTGGGCATTGATGTGATTATTACTGATCACCACCACCTCCCGGCAGAACTCCCCCAAGCTTATGCCATGATCAATCCCTGGCGTCCTGATTGTGGCTATGGTGAGCGTTACCTATGCGGTGCGGGTATTGCTTTCAAGTTGGTGCAGGCCCTCTATCGCTCGTATCAGCGTCCAGTAGAGGATGAGCTAGCATTGCTCGATCTAGTCGCCATTGGCTCCATTGGCGATATCGTGCCCTTGTTGGGTGAGAATCATACCCTGGTGCGCTTGGGCCTGCAACGTTTGAACACAACACAAAAGCCAGGACTGAAGGCATTGATCAGGAGTGGCAACTTACAACTGGGCAGGATACGCGAGCGAGATATCGCTTTTGCCATGGCTCCGCGTATCAACGCAGCTGGACGCATGAAGGAAGCCAGTATTGCCTTTGAAGTGCTGATTACTGACAGCGAGGAAGAGGCGGCTGCGCGTGTTGCCGAATTGGAACAGCTGAACATGGCACGCCAACGAGAGACCGAGGAGCTGATGCAGGCCGTACGCGCCCAAGCGCAAGATCAGCCCACCAAACCGGTTGTACTTGTCAGTGGTGATGACTGGCATGAAGGTCTCATAGGTCTGGTGGCCGGTAAGCTGGCCGATGAAATTGATAAGCCCGTGTTAGTACTCAGTAATGACCGCGAGACAAAGCTCAGCCGTGGTTCAGCGCGTAGCCGCAAAGGTTTTAACATCATCGAGGCGCTACGAGATTACCCTGGTCAGCTAGAGCGCTATGGTGGACACGCGCAGGCGGCTGGTTTTACTATTCGTAGTGAGCACATTGAACAGCTCCATGAGCATCTTGTTGGATGGAAAGACGAGCGTGCAGTGGTGGTACCTGTCGTCGTCGATATCATAAATGTATCCGATCAAACGGGAAGTATGTTGGAGCAGGGTGATGGCTCCTCTGACGGTGCAACAGTTAGTAATAAACAGAAGATCGATCTAGTTTTTACAAAAATAGAGTTACTCAACTACGAGCTGTATAAAAAGATACGTCTCCTGGGACCATTTGGCGCTGGCAATCCTGAGCCGACGTTCAAGATGGAAAGGTTACGTCTCCTCGATAAATGGCCAAGTGGCCTGAACAAACAAAATTTACAGCTGCGCCTGGGTTCTGCCAATAGTAAGGCGCGGCAGAGAGGCACATATACGCGTGGCGCTGGATATATGCAGTCTCTCAGCGGCGTCGAGTATGTCAATATTGTCTTTCGTCTGGAGTCGTCGGAGGATGAGGTCAAGCGAGAAGTCTGGTTGAAGATTCTGGAGATAGAACCTTCTATGTAGGAGTAGAGCGTCACCCCCACTACCCTGGGGCATAATCCCAAAACGTTTTGGGGAATGGGAAAACGTGGGGACATCACACCCCGCCAGGGAGGCTTCGCCCCTGGACCCCGCGAAAGTCCGCGCCCATGGGGATTTGGGGGTCCAGGGGGCGAAGCCTCCCTGGCGGGGTGTGGGGTGTCCCCACATACCCCTTTTCTTCCCTGCTGCCGCCGGAGGCGGCAAGAACAAGGGAGTTCAAGGATAAATGCCGCGTAGTTCTGTCGCTTCCGCAACGCGCGTAACGGCCAGGAGATAGGCTCCCATACGGAAGTTGGTCCCTTGCTCCTCCGTTTTGGCGCGTACAGCTGCATAGGAACGGGTCATAATCGCTTCAAGTTGCTGATTGACTTGTTGCTCCGCCCAGAAAAAGTGTTGCAGATCCTGGACCCATTCAAAGTAGCTCACAGTCACGCCGCCCGCGTTGGCCAGAATATCAGGTATTACCGTAATGCCGCGTTCATGCAAAATGTGGTCGGCTTCCGGCGTTGTAGGACCATTGGCGGCTTCTACAATCAAGCGAGCTTGAATGTTTGAGGCATTCTTGCGCGTCAACTGGTTTTCCAATGCCGCTGGAATAAGGATATCGCAAGGCAATTCCAGTAATGCTTCATTAGTGATACTCTCAGCCCCAGGCAGACCACGTAGCTTTCCATATTCTCTTGCATAGCGCGATGCACGTTGTATATCGATACCATGGGGATTATAGACGCCCCCAGAAATGTCACTAATCCCCACCACCTTACAGCCCAGTTCACTCATCAGACGGGCGGTGATGCCACCCACATTGCCAAAGCCCTGTATGACCACTGAGCACCGCTCTGGCTCCATGCCCAAGTCGCGCATAGCTTCACGTGCGATAAACATTACCCCGCGTGCCGTCGCCTCTAGACGCCCTTCGCTCCCACCAACGGCTAGTGGCTTGCCGGTAATGACAGCAGGAACAGAGTATCCCTTGTGCATAGAATACGTATCCATAATCCAGCTCATAATCTGTGGATTCGTATTCATATCTGGTGCAGGAATATCGCTCTCTGGACCAATAAAGAGGGAGATTTCTGTCGCGTAACGTCGGGTAAGGCGCTCAAGCTCAGCGTGAGACATCGCGTGGGGGTCGCAGATGACGCCTCCCTTAGCTCCACCGAAGGGAATGTTCACAACCGCACATTTCCAGGTCATCCACATCGCTAAGGCCCGTACTTCATCTAATGAAACTTCTGGACTGTAGCGAATACCTCCCTTAGCCGGACCTCGATTGATATTATGTTGTACCCTATAGCCGGTAAACATCTCAACATTGCCATTATCCAGTCGGACCGGGAAGTTCACGATGAGTTCGCGTTTTGGCTTGCGTAGAATTGCGCGCATTGCTTGTGACAATCCAAGCCGTTCGGCAGCTGCATCAAACTGTGCGACCGCCACATCATAAGGATTAACTATATCAATTGCCATAATTCAGAGACCTCCTTGGCAGTGGCCAGTCCCTGGCCATCATGCAACTCTGCATCAGAAGCACCATTGCTTCAGAAATGCCTGCCCATATTTCCTTTTATCGGAAAAATGAGACGGTGCCATAGGTGTAAGACGAGAATAGGAAAACCCGCCCAACGTTGGGCGGGTTAGCGTCCAATAAACCTTAACGATAGTATACCATCTGCTCTCTATTGCTTCAACGGGCCGCAGGTGCAATTTTTGCTGAAGCATCACTAACCGTGACAGATGTCCTATTTCTTGCCGCCTCCGGCGGCAGCAGGGAAGAAAAGGGGTATGTGAGGACACCCCTGAACTGCAAGCATTCGGCCGAATGCCCAAGGAGTTACTTGTGTTTTCGGATTTACTATGGTACACTCTTAAATGGAACAATGTACTTATTTTGTTTTTTAACTGTGGCTTTCACTCCCATAGGTAAAAGAGGGAGTAAAGATAGATATAAATGGTAAATACAAGTTTTTATAGCAATGCTACACATATGTTGTGGTTAGGAGGTTCTTTATACCTTGACAATAGAAAAGCTTCGACTTATCCCGCTAGGAGGCTTGGGAGAAGTCGGAAAGAATATGATGGTCGTTGAGTACGGCAACGACATCTTTATCATTGATGTGGGGGTGATGTTCCCCGACGATGAGATGCTGGGTGTCGATCTGGTCATTCCTGATACGAGTTATCTCGTAGATAAAAAACACCGCATTCGTGCTATACTCATTACCCACGGCCATGAAGACCATGTCGGTGGTCTCCCTTACATCTTGCCAATGCTTGATTTCCCGCCCATCTACGCGACGCGGCTGACACAGGGTTTGATCAATGTCAAACTCAAAGAGCATAAACTGCTTGACAAGGCAAATGTGCAAGTCGTTTCTCCTGGTAGTCAAGTAGAGCTAGGTGTATGTCGTGCTGAGTTCTTTCGCGTGAATCATAGTATTCCTGATGCGGTAGGAATTGTCATTCGCACCCCTCTTGGGACAGTTATTCATACTGGCGACTATAAGTTCGACTATACCCCGATCGATGGGAAACCTGCCGATTTTGGGACGTTAGGGCGGCTTGGCAATGAAGGTGTGCTGCTGATGATGGGTGATAGTACGCGCGTTGAATCGCCAGGCTATACACCGTCAGAGCGTGTCATCAATGACTCGCTCGATAAGATTTTTGCCAACGCACCTGGCCGTATTATTGTGGCTACCTTTGCCTCGCTCATTTCGCGTGTACAACAGGTAATCGATACGGCGGCACGTTACGAGCGTGTCGTGGCATTGGTTGGTCGCAGCATGGTGAATAACGTGCAGATGGCTATCGAATTCGGCTACTTGAATATGCCCAAGGGGATGCTTATTCGCGCGGAGGATATCAACAGGTTCCACCCTGAACAGGTGGTGATGATCTGCACCGGCAGTCAGGGTGAGCCAACTTCGGCGCTGACTCGTATCGCTAACCAGGATCATCGGCTGGTACGTATTGTGCCAGGCGATACGGTAATTCTGTCCGCAACCCCGGTCCCTGGTAACGAGAAGATGGTGCATCGCACTATTAATAACCTGTTCCATCAGGGGGCCGAGGTTTTTTATCAGGGCATTTCGGATGTACACGTTTCTGGGCATGGTGCACAAGAAGAACTGAAGCTGATGCTGAGCCTACTACGGCCAAAGTTCTTCGTGCCCGTCCATGGCGAGTATCGTCATTTAGTGCTCCATGCCAAGCTGGCGTACTCTCTTGGTATGCCGATGGAAAACATTCTCGTGGCCGAAGATGGCGATGTGGTAGAGGTCTCGCAGGAGGCTATTCGCCTGGCTCAGCATACTGCCAGTGGGAATGTCTACGTCGATGGTTTGAGTGTTGGGGATGTCGGACAGATTGTCTTGCGTGACCGCAAGGTCTTGTCACAAGATGGCATTCTGATGGCGGTCTTAACAGTTGACAAAGAGACGGGACAACCTATTGCTGGTCCCGATATCGTCTCACGCGGCTTCGTCTATATGCGCGATGCCGAAGAGTTGCTAGCGAATGCGCGCGAGCGTATTCTTGAGTCTTTGGTCGGTTTGAATGGCTGTGGTTCAGATTGGTCTTTCCTGAAGGACAAGATTAAAAGTACACTCAGCGAATTTCTTTACGAGAAAACTCGCCGCCGCCCCATGATACTCCCCGTGGTAATGGAGGTCTAGTTTCCGCTCACTTGGGCATTACCTCCCGCCGCAGGGCAACGACAAGGGATTGCCCCTACAATGGTACGAAACGGTCGCTCTAGCTTGATCGTAACCATTGTAGGCGCAATCCCTTGTCGTTGCCCTGATCGTGGTTAGCATTGCGTGGTTGGCAGTGATTGCCCGGCGCAGGAGTGATTTTGTCCTATTGCGTCTCTTCCATATCTGCGTTATCATTACGGGAGTCTCCGCTGTCGAATAGATCAGGAGGGAATTCGTATGGCTGGTAGTAACCAGAAGAAAACGACCAGAAATCAAGGCGAGCGTACTGTCGTCAGTGCAAGGCAAGCTTCCTCCCGTGTCAGCAATGCGGCGGGTGGCCTGGGATCACAGAGTATGCAGCCCACACTTGTTGAACAGCGCTCTAATGTGCCGCCCACGAGGCAGACGGTGCGTCCCTCCGCCGTTGCCAGACAACCTTCGCGGGCAAAAGCAGCGAACAGTACGCCAAAAAAGGGCAGATCGCCCTCGCGTTCCTCATCCTCTCCCCCTATCACTGCCAGGCATGATCCTGGCGATGTCCAGTTCATTCAATGGGCGCAAGACAAGTGGAATGCGCTGGAGAGACATCAGCAGCAGCGCGTTTTGAGTTTTCTCTTGCTGGCCTTGTCGCTACTGCTCTTTGCTTCGTTAACCGTTTTTAACTCAGTGCCCATCCTCAACGCGCTCGCGGGGATCTTGGTAGCATTTTTTGGCTGGTCTGCTTATCTGTTAGCAAGCGGCCTGGTTGTCTTTGCCGTGACACATCTGGTGGCATGTATACGTCAGCAGCGCATTATTCATTGGCCGATGGTCGGTGGCCTGATCCTGATCTGGTTGCTCTTACTTGCCGAAAGTCATTGGATTTTTCGCTCTACGATGGGTGGCGTACTTGCCCAACTGCTCGTCTTGCCGCTGATTGGCTGGCCCGTTGCTACTGGTCATATCCTGCTCATTGGTTTACTCTCTATCGTTATCATCATCACATTCCGCATTACTTTTGGCCATGTCTTACTCGTGGGCCGTACCATACAGAACTTCTTTGCCTCCAGTCCGCCAAAAATGCCGCTCGGCAATGTGCCTTCGCCCTACTTAGGACAACGTCCCCGTTACAGCCGCTATGTTACAGGTGTTGTACTCGCCGGTGCTAGTCAACCTCCTGTGGCATCAGTGCTGGCAGAAGATGAGGACGAAGAGGAGATTATTGAATGTCACCCAGAATTTGATGAAGATTGGCAAGAAGATCCACTTAGCGATATTAACTTGCATAAGCAGCAGATCGGACTATCCCCCCAAAATGCACATATTCCTGAACCTGAGCCGCTTGATCTGACTCAGCACAAAAAGGCGGTAAAAGGTGCCAGACAGCAGCCTTTGTCCTTTGATCAGCCCGCTGCGGATAGCAGCAAAAAAGCTACAAAAAGACCCATTGCAGAGATCGAGCCGATGGAGCCATTGGCCCCCAATCCTCGCTTGCTGGGGGAAAAAGCACCAGTTCCCAGGCTGCTCTCCTCCTGGAAAGTGCCCGATGCCTCATTACTCAATAGTCCTGATGAGGTCCGGCAATTGATACTTGGCGACGATACAACTACCCTTGCACGAACTATACAGGATACTTTGCGCAGTTTCCGTGTTGATGCGGAGGTGCGGCAGGAAGACATTAGTGTTGGCCCGACCATCATTCGCCTGGGTATCCGTCCCACCGGCAAAGCAGAGACCAAGAAGGATGAGAAGACGGGCAAGGTGATGCCAGTGCGCGATGCAGCGGGCAATATTGTCTATGGGACTCGTACGCGCGTCAGTCGTATTATGGCCTTACAAAACGACCTCGCACTGGTCTTAGAGGCCAAAGCGATCCGTATGGAAGCGCCTGTCCCAGGTCGTCCTTACGTGGGTGTAGAAATTCCCAATAAGAATAGCCGCATGGTCACGCTACGTGAGGTGCTGGAAAGCAAAGAGTATCAGGCCGCCAAAGCGAAGTCGAAGCTGACGATGGCGCTGGGCAAAGATGTCGCTGGCCAGGTGCGCATCGGAGATATGGCGCGTATGCCGCATTTGCTGATTGCTGGCGCAACAGGTGCTGGTAAGAGTGTCTGCATCAATACCATCATCGCCAGTATCCTCACACAGGCCACACCTGACGATGTGCGCATGCTCATGGTCGATCCCAAGATGGTCGAGTTAAATATGTATAGTGGAATACCTCACTTGCTCTCGCCCGTCGTCACAGAGGTGGATAAGGTGGTGCCTCTGCTCAAAAATGCCATTAATGAGATGGAGCGGCGCTATCGGCTCTTCTCACAACTGGGGGTGCGCAATCTAGACGGCTATCGCAAACTGCGCCTGGATCATCTGGCCAAAGGGGATAGCACGCTCAATAATCTGCCTGCCATCGTCATTATCATCGATGAATTGGCAGATCTGATGATGGCGGCACCAGAAGAAGTGGAAGGGATGATCTGCCGCCTGGCACAACTGGCACGTGCTACGGGCATTCATCTGGTCATCGCCACGCAGCGTCCATCGGTCGATGTCATCACAGGACTGATCAAAGCCAATATTCCAACGCGTATCTCCTTCATGGTCAGTTCTGCCGTTGACTCGCGCACCATCATTGATATGGGGGGCGCAGAACGCTTACTGGGACGTGGCGACATGCTCTATCTGCCAGCGGACGCGGGACGCCCCGAACGTATTCAAGGGGCCTTCCTGGCAGATGAAGAAGCGGAGCGACTCGTCAACTACTGGCGACTTCAGATAGAAGAGCGCTCTCAAATGCTTAACGATAGCCCTGCTTCAGCTTCAGTGCCAGTGTCTGTCACCAGTGAACCTGGTTGGGAGATAAAAGAGGAGCCAGCCAACGAGTTTGAGCTGGATGATGATCTGCTTGAGAAGGCCGAGGAGGTTGTGCGCGAGAGTGGACGTGCCTCGATCTCATTGTTACAGCGTCGTCTGCGCATTGGCTACTCGCGTGCCGCACGTCTGATCGACCTTTTAGAAGAGCAAGGAGTGATCGGGCATTTTGAGCCTGGTGGCAAGGCGCGCGAGATCCTCAGTGGCCATCACGAGGCCGACTATGGCTACGAAGATGGACCCTCATTAGCTGATGAGGTAGCCGATATAGTGGAAGAGGAGCAAGCACGCAATAATTTCTTACGCGAGCAAGCTGCTAGCAGAACGCTACAAGAGGATCAGCCACTGTCTCCTCCACCCGGCAGTAATAAGCGCGGACTTAAGTGGGGTCCGGGGGGCGAAGCCCCTTAGCGGGGTTTGGAGTGTCCCCCACATACCCCTTTTCTTCCCATCTCACGCCGGAGGAGGCAAGAAAAAGGGTGTGCAGAGGGAAGCCCTCTGCTAAAGTCCGCACCTATGGGGTCTTGCCTTAACCAGTAATCTCGCGTGGGCGATTGAAAGGCATGGGACCACGCTGGCGCACCAGTGCGCTATGCAGCGTAGCAGCGGCTAGCGAATGCGAACAGATCAAGTTACGTCGATACATCAAACATTCGCATTCTAGGCGCACATTTCCCCCCTGCATTTCGCGCAGGGAGACCGTGAAGTAGTTCCCCTGGCTACCCTGCACTTGATAGTGTCCATAGCTCAATACACGAGCATGAGGCATGACCTTACGGTGTGCGGCAAGCGCTTCATTAAAGGCCAGCTCTAGATCGTTATTCTTGCGCTCTAGTTCGTCAGCACGTTGTACTAGCTGTTTCTCAGCACCAACCAGTTCAGTAGTGCTCTTCTTGATCCTATTGACGGCTGGCCGGAAGACAAATAGTCCTTCAAGGAAGAGTACGATGAGCGTAAGAGCACAGAGTAGCACCTCAATAGTACGCAGATATGTGACTCGCTCCTCTGCCTCGTGCTGGTATTGGGCCACAGTCAGATTCATGGTAGTAACGAAATCCTCTTCGTGTGCCAATATCGTATCCACATATGTTGCGAGCGTAGAGGTGGAAGTCTTGACGGAAGCGGCACTGTCCATCTCAATCCTGCTCAACATATCTTTTGCAGCCCCCGTTATAGCATCAAAATGTGGCTGCATGGTGTTGAACATCTGTAATACCGACTGACTGTTATGTCCCGGTAGACCGAGTGTCGGATCTCCGTATATCAGTCCATGACGTTCATTCACAAATGTGTCGAGTGTAGTTCTAAGTTCGCTGATGCGAGCATCACGGCTAACGGGATCGGATGGAATAATGAGGCCACTTGCAGCCATTGTGATCCTCAGACTAAGGAACCGTTGGCGACCTGCCAAATTGATCACACGAGCATCGCTAGATTGCTGCGTAAGTGAAACTTGCACTAGTATTTGCCCAATTAATGCAAAAATAGCAATGCTAGTGAGAGCCGCCATGTAGAAGGTAGTGAGGCGACGAGTAGACTCTTGTTGGACTTTTAATTCATTCTTCATGTTAGCAAGATCCTTGCTCCAATACTATAAATACAAAAAGTAATGGTGTTTTTCCTGCACATCCAGAGAGATGGATGTTCTTATGTGCATGAAGGCATGACGGACCCTATCTTCATCGATCCCCTACCTGCGAAAGCGCAATGCTCTAGAGCAAGGGCGGACATCATAACTTGTGTCATGTAACGATATCCAGAGACCATACAATAAATATACATTCTTGCTACAACTTACTTACATTGTAACCAAGTTGTTTGTAGGGTGTCAACGTACAAATTAGACAAAGCTTTATGGTGTTGGCGTCCGGCACATTGTACTGTATCTGCCATAACTATTCCTAATGGCATATAGAAGCACTACGAGCAACAGTGCTCGAAGAAACGCCTTTGTGCTGGGCGTATTGGCACAGCTTGATAAGAAGTAAAATGTAAATTCACTCATTGAATATTCGTGAAACTGTATGAAGTAATTTGTCGTGCAATGTTGATGACGCACTTGCTGAACATGCCGGAGACTATTGACTTTAAAGCCTGATTGTTGTTATACTTGTTATTGGGAGATAGCATAGAAGCAAGCGATCGTAAGGATGCGCGAGGAGAATACATAATTTGCAGTGTAGGAGGGTGATCACATTACAGAGCATCATCCTTTCTCTATTTTTTCTTGTTCCTGCAAGTTTGAGGCGATTGCGTATTTATCATCACAGCTCAGTTCTCAAATGAGTGATAATGCATTGTTGCATAACCCATCCTCATCTTAAGTGGTTTCGCTTCCTTGTGTCTTTTTTTCAGCCTTCACGCAACTCAAGTCGAAGTTGTAGAGGTACATTAACATCACATCCCATCAGCCTGTCATACGGCAGTGCGTTTGATTCAACTTGCCTTTGCAGTGGGGTATAAGGCATTTTATGGTGTAGTGTTGCACCAAGCTTTGTTGAGTTGTAAGGCGTCCTCTTCAGTAGATGCACAGTGTCGTCATCAACTTACAACAGTCGTGCTTAGTAGATTCTATTGTAGAAATGATTCCCTGTACAGTAGTAGTCAGTCGCAATAATGTTCCACTGCGTTCTCATCAATAAGAGGTGAGATAGCGGAAGGGGCACAAGGCTGGTCTGACTGAAGCTAGCATAAGGAGAAGAAACGATGCGTAGAGTCGTTATAACGGGAATGGGTGTAGTTAGTCCTCTTGGCAACACAATAGACGCTTTTTGGCGTGGGCTGATCTCCGGTCGTTCTGGTATAAAGTCGCTCAAGGATATCACTCATTGTGATCTCTTCGAGCGCCTGGGTGACGAGTTTGCCTCGCAGGTGATTGCGGAAGTCGAGCAATTTGAAGAAGCTCAACAGTTACCTGAGCATATTCGTCGGCGTGATCGGTATGTACAATTTGCGGTAGAAGTAGCGTTGCAAGCTGTGCGTGATGCTCATTTGGATGTATCGTCTTCCGCTATACGTGATCACTGGGGTATTGCATTTACTACTGCGGTTGGAGCAGCACAAACCACTGAAGATACCTATTGCTTGGCGACGCAAAACGGAAGTGAAGCAGTCGATCCAGCTAAGGTCTCACCAGAGTTCTATTTAGATTGGCTTTGTAATAGTCCAGCTGTCCTCCTTGCTCAGCTATTCGACTTGCATGGGCCGTGTGATGCTCTCTCCTCTGCCTGTGCTAGTGGCGTAGATGTAATTGGATATGCATTTGAGTCAATAAGAGACGGTGATGCAACGATCATGCTCGCTCTATCAAGCGAAGCTCCTCTTGCTCCTACTAGATTTGGAGGTTGTGACGTTATCCATTGCTTAGCGACGGGCTTTAACGATGAGCCACAGCGCGCTTCGCGCCCATTTGACAAGAATCGTAGCGGCTTTGTGATGGGCGAGGGAGCTGGTGCGTTCCTGCTTGAAGAGCGTGAACACGCTATCAAGCGCGGTGCTCACATCTATGCTGAAATCACCGGTTTTGGCCTGACGAGCAATGCCACGCACATGGTCAGTCTCAAGCCAGCGGTAGCTCCGCACCTGACACGGGCTATTAAGCAAGCAATGGATGAAGCCAAGATAAAACCACAAGACATTCACTATATTAATCCGCATGCCAGCTCAACGAATCAGAATGATCAGACCGAGACAAGTGCAATCAAGGGGGCGCTAGGCGAGTATGCCTATGAGGTTCCGGTGAGTGCTACGAAATCCGAGATCGGTCATTCTCTGGCTACTGCTAGCTTCTTTGGTGCCATGGCTGCGGTACTCAGCCTCACTGAAGGTATGCTTCATCCTACGATCAACTACGAAGAGCCTGATCCCCTGTGTGATCTCGATTGTGTACCTAACCAAGCTCGTCCGTTTACGGGTACTAATTCTCTGGTGCTTGCCAGTGGATTTTCAGGTACCCATGCTACCTTAGTCTTGCAAAAAGTAGCGGGGTAAAAGTATGACAGAACGAGTTGTTGCTATCACTGGCATCGGGACACTTACACCAGCAGGAAGAGGGACAGAAGCACTGTGGGCAACCATCTCTTCTGGCCGCGCGTGTCTTACTGCAATCGATCCCCAAAATTACTTTGATCCTTCACCGTATGCTTGTCAGATAGCCGGTCAAGTGCCTTCTTTCGACGAGCCGCGCGTGCTAACAGCATCAATGATGGCACAGACGGATCGTTGCTCTCAAATGGCCCTGGTCGCTGCTCTGGATGCTCTGGATGAGGCAAGACTGCCCATGGATTTCCGCTCCGAGAGATCGCCAGTTGCGCCAGAGCGTGTGTCACTTGCGGTTGCCACGGTAGCTGCTGGATGGACCTACGTCGAGCGCGAGATGCGTAACCTCTGGACGAAGGGTGTGGGCGCAATGGACCGTTATGCGCTTACCGCGGGTTTTCCTGCTGGACCCCAGGGGCATGTAGGCATTCTGTTTGGCGTAGAAGGACGCACACGTACTTTTGTCTCAGAGCGAGCAAGTGGTGCTCATGCGCTCATTGAAGGAGCCAAGGCAATTCAGCGCGGAGATGCAGAGATTGTCATCGCTGGGGGGACTGAAGCCCCGCTCACGCCTCTTGTATGGGCGGCCTATCATGCCTCTAACATGCTCCAGCCAACGTCTGAGGGCGCAGACCAACATACTGGCATGTTTATTGGCGAGGGTAGTACATTTCTTATCCTTGAAGAGCGCGAGCACGCGATACGTCGCGATGTGCCTATCTTGGCTGAGATTCGTGGGTGGAGTAGGGGCACAGACGCATATCCTTTAGGCGCATCTAGAAAACAGCCGAGCCAAAAACTGGTCCAGATCATTCATGCGAGTTTGGCGCAGGCTCATATCCATCCCGCTGCTGTCGATGTGATATTTCCTGCTGGCCCTGCTCTTCCAGCAGAGGATGTAGCAGAAGAAGCGGCTCTTAAATGCGTGTTTGATGGTGAGTATCCTCGTGTTGCTATTCCCAAGGCTATTCTCGGTCATTTGCAGGGTGCAGCGGTCGCAACCGATGTTGCAATCGCTGTGTTGGCACTTGGTCGCCAGGTGATTCCTCCAACTCAGGACTCACTCTTGCCAACTGACCTCATGAGTACCAATGAGTGCACAGCTTCCTTCCTGAAACATGCACTTGTCCTTTCCTGTGGGCTAGGGGGTATGCACGCCAGTCTTGTAATCAGCAGACCTGAGTAACTATTCAGTGTCCGTCTCGTAACTCAGGTGGTCAGGGGTGGCTAGGGTCAGAACGAGGGGCCAGGTCGTTCTGACTTCAGCCACTTCCAAAAACTTCTCGCTTCGCTCATTACATACTAAATGTACTGTTTGTATTGAAATTCCTCGATGCATCGGCTACAATTAAGTGACCGGTGCATTGTTGCATGGTGAGATAAGACTTCCTCTGTAATTTAGCTCAGTTTCTTGCCAATGGAGGCTTTGGGGCAAAGCGGTCCACTATCATACTTTTATCAACAACCTATCCTTATATAAGGTTTCTTTGATATGTCAACATATCAACATGTCTTATATAAAGCTGAATGTACACGAAGGAGTGATAAGCCACTTAGAGTAATTTGTAAGGCGTACTTCGGGGCATGGATGGCCTATATGACTGTGCAGGGATGTGTGTTCTATTATTCTTGTGGGAGCGAGCGTAAAAATTTCAAAATTATGGTGTTCGCTTCGCGTATTCCTGGCTGATTGAAAATATCAAGCAGGAGTAGTATAAGAACAAGCTTAAACAAAAGAGGTCTACGTATGATTAATGCTTCTACATTCCCTCCAAATGCTGCACACAAAGAGCCAGAAGAGCCTCTATATCCTCCTCAGCAGAATCAGAAGAAGGAAAATCCTAAGGGCATGGGGCTGGTGCTCAGTTGGTGGTATGGGCTTACCTCTCCTGCCCAGCCAGATGAATCTGCTCCCTTCGAGGAGAGAGAACTGTTTCGTCGTGGACGAACAGGGAGTCAAATTGCCATCGTTCTCTTCCTACTGCTTATTATCTCCTATCCAGCTGCTTTTGCTGGCTCTAACTCTTTACTTATAACTATCCTTACTATCGACATACTTCTGCTAATGCTAGCATTGACGCTAAATCGCTTGAAAAGGGTCGGTATCGCAGGTATTATTGTTGTACTCGTTTTTACTGCCAGCCCCACTATGAATATTTTAACAACTCCCGGTGGGGTAAACACGAGTGCATTGCCTGTTTTTGGCTTCTTGGTCATTCCTTTAATGTGTGCTGCTTCATTTCTTGCTCCATGGTGGGTCTTTGTGGTGGCAGCAGGAAATTGTCTCTTCACTATATTTGTCTTGACATCCATGCCCAGTCAAGGAGAGTTGCAGCAAGTGCTCAAAGTTGCCTTTCCTGGCATTGTTACTCCGATACTGCTTAGCCAGATGATTGTGTCAATTGTGGCATTCCTATGGGTGCGTGGTGCTAGACAAGCACTCCAGCGGGCAGACCGTGCCGAGGAGATTGCTCGACTGGAATCACTTGAAATTAAGCGTCAGGAAGAACAGTTGGCCGTAGGTAGACAGATTGAAGAGGGCATCCAACAGATTATTGCGACGATGGGTATGGTTGTGACACGCAACGATTTTTCCATTCGCGTTCCCTTGAGTCAGGAAAACATTCTGTGGCGTGTTAGTAACGCTGTTAACAACCTGTTGTCCAGACTACAAGGATTTAGGCGCAGTCAGGAAGAGCTGAAAAGAACCCATGCTGTCGCGGCAGCGGTTGCACAACGTATAAGGGAGGGACAACCTATTGCGTTAGAGTCTTGGACTGGCACAGCTTTCGATCCTGTTATTATTGAATATAATAGACAGCTGAAAAGTATCTCCACACCATCGTCCCCGCGAAGTCAATCAGTGATGAATAATGGAAGATATTACAGCGATTCGCTGAAAGATTAATTCCTTGGCTTGCCTCTGGAGGTGTGGTTCTTCAGATCCTCTCACAGGTCGAGTCTTGCACGGCCCGCCGTAAAGTGACGAGGACTCTTTTTTCTATGCCTCTCCCTTGAAAATATAGGGAGGGGAAATTTTTTTTCAGCGATGTGTTGCCAAGCAACATATATTATCATTCCTCTGCCTTTAACTCTTGCAGTAGCTTTTGATCTTGCTTACTACTCACATCAAGTTGCGCATACAAGTCTGGCCGACGCTCCCTCGTACGCCGTAATGACTCTTTGCGCCGCCACTTAGCAATTTCCGCGTGGTTTCCTGATAACAAAACGTCGGGCACACGCCAGCTGCGAAATTCTGCCGGGCGG
>VBJK01000371.1 GCA_005879655.1 Chloroflexota bacterium
AGAATAAGTTCCCTAGTTGCGCACCGGCTGCACACACACTAATCATCAGAGACGCAACGGGTGAGAAAATTGGAGGAATGAGCACTCCGGGCAACGAAGAGTACGCCAAGAAGTTAGCTCGCTCTATTCTGACGACCCCGCCGGTCAAAGTAGAAAACGGAGGCACCTGGCAGTGGCACCCAGCTTCTATTGAGATCTACCGGCACGATCCTAACACGACCTGGCAGCAGCTACAACCGCTCTGTTCAGTGACCCTTGATGACGAAACGGAAGAGTAGCGCGATCCATCAAAGCAATGGCCTGGACTCCCAACGGAGCCAGGCACCTTCATTTTAGAGCGGGTGTATTGACACCGAAAGACATAGAAGGTAATATCAAGAAGGAAGGAGGCACTGAATGGCAGGAGAACAAACACCCGCAACCGAGTACTTGACCACTGATGAAGCGTGCAAGTACTTAGGCATCTCACGCACAACACTTAATATCTATGTCAGGGAAGGCAAGATCACCAAATACCAGCAAGACGCACCTAAGAGAGTTATCTACAAAACTTCAGAACTAGCAACCTTTAAGCAGCAAGTGAAACCAGTAGGCAAACCCACGGATAAACAAGTTTAGTAGAATAAAAGGCATGAAAAAGGCCGCTCTCGTTTTATTCTTGGCAGTTTAAGCAGAGCAGCCATTTCCTAGTAAACCTTTGGGGGCACTAATGTCAATTGTAACACAGTCACTAAAGTACGATCAACAAGACCCTACTTTAAACGCGACAAACTCGCCACAGAAGCCACCCGCCGCAGTTCCCTATACTGCAATATTGCGTTTACAGGCACGCTGTGCACGAGCAGAACAACTGCTAGCCCAGGCACTAGAGCAACTGGCAGCCAAGGCCAGCCCAGCAGAAGATCACAACGCGCTCGTTGATATCCGCCAACAGTTGTACCAACAAGTAACCACCGAAAACAGCGAACTTGCCCAAGAAAAACTTACATTACAGGTTCAGTTTGAAGAGGAGCGCGAAGCCCACGAGCAAACGAAGCAGGAGCTAGCCCAGGAGCAACAGACCCACAAGCAGACTCGCCAGGAACGCGACGAAGCCAGAGAGCACACCGCCGAGCTTGCCCAGGACCTTTATATAGCTAAGACAGTTGCCACTGCCAAGGCAACAGAAGAGAACACTCGGTGGTGTGATGGTTGCCGCCTACACGCTGAGAAAGACAACCGCCAGCGCAAGATCAACGATCTTATTCACGCCGTGCGCAAGCTCGACCATACCCAAATGGACAGCAGTGATAAGCTCCTAGCAATTGACTACATTGAGCAAGCTGCTGACAAATTTTGGGACGTTGCTGATTTTGGCCTCCCATTTCATCCAGTGATGGAGCAGACCGCACGCAGACTCGGCCTCAGTGAGTCACAGCTCACCCGTATCAACCAGACCCAACCAAAGGCGGAGTCTTGGAACTATACCGTCAATCGCAAACCGCTAGGCAAGGTTGGGCGAAAGCAGCAATGGGAATGTACTGTCACTGTTGAGCTAGGTAAGATCCTCACCGATCCGAGCAGCATCCAGAAACCGCCGGGACCGAAGGGAAGCCATCAGGGAGGAGAGCGTGTCAGGCGTTGCAAGGATTGCGGCAGTGATGACCTTGACCGAACCGCCGTTGAGTATTGCCGGAGCTGCAAGAAGGCACATTTACAGATCCTCCCAGGATTGCGCAACGATGCAGATATCAATGAGATTGTGCAGGCTATCAAAGAAGACCGCTACACCATACAGGACCATTTGCACGACTACGCAGAGGATAGCGACCAGGACCCGGAGGTCTTCACACAGGACGAGCTGACAGCCATTGACCAAGAACTTAACGAGCTGAGAGAGACCGAACCAAAGCATGATGCTTTCGTTCAACCAGTGCCAACCGCCACACCGGAGGAAATAAGCGTCCCACACCCTGGCCAGGATAACGACCACTGCCAAGAGCTGCATGACGACCACTCCCAAGAGGAGGCACTCGCCGCCGGTACCATCATCCAATTCCCAACCAACCGCGAACCAAAGCATGATGCTTTCGTTCCCAATGCCACCCAGGTTGCAGAGCAGCAGCCGGAGGAGCGCAACATGCAGGGTACGTATACTATTACGGAATGCCAGCATGATGCTTTTGTTCCCAACCAGCTCCTTAGTACACCGGCTGGACTTGCTACCGTGATTGGTGTCAAGCGGTATCTAGAGCGCAACCGCTATCTTATCTCTGTACGCACCCAAGAGATACAGCCTGACGGCTCACACTATGCTGTTTTTGAAACGACAGAGGTACAGTCTCTAGAACAAGGAAGGTTGCTCTAAGATGACACGGCCACAGTGGGTGTGTTGGCGCTACGAGCTGGACGGCAACCAGTGGAGAAAGCCGCCGATCCACCCGTTAACCGGCAGGAAAACAGACTCGACGAAGCCGGGGCGATGGGCGACCTATGAGGAAGCGGTACGAGCCTATCAGGCCCACGGATACGACGGCATAGGCTGTATCTTTGGCCCCCAGGACGGCTATATTAGGATTGATCTTGATAATTGCCGTTGCCCAGGCACAGGAGAAATTGACCGTTGGGCGTTGGAGATCCTCGCATATCTGACTACCTATGCGGAGGTCTCCCCATCAGGAGAAGGCATTCATCTTATTGCCCGTGGCAAGTTGCGCGGCCCCGACCGCAAAGTAAGCAAGTTGGGTGAGCACCATCATGGGTCACTGGAAATGTACGCGAGCAGCCACAACTACTTTACTTGGACAAACGCGCAGCTACCGGGCTATAGCGAGATACGGGAATGC
>VBJK01000505.1:0-1676 GCA_005879655.1 Chloroflexota bacterium
TAAGGAAAAACCCGTCTCTTGAGCAACATGATCTAACAGATCGGATGGAATGCAAGTCGCAATTTCAACGACGCGGTGGCAGTCTTCACAGGTGAGATGGTGATGGTGGCTACCTGGCATCATCACATGATAGCGCTCTGTGCCATCGGCAAAAGTGATACGGTCCAGAAACCCCAGCTCTGTGAATAGCTCTATGGTGCGAAAAACGGTGGAGCGACCAATCCATGGGGCACTTTTCTGCACAGTATGCCATAATGTTTCACTGGTAAAATCTCTATTCTCTTGCGCCCACTGCACAATCTGCTCCACTAGGACCTGTCGTGGCCGAGTAAACCGCAAACCTGCTATCTCTATTGCTTCCTGTATCTGCTGGACCGTGATAGTCATGCTTTACTTTCTCTTTCTGTATGCAATTCCTCGCGCTGTTACAACGATGGTTGTGCACCTCTGTCAATCCTCATTATACTAGGCGAGATCGTGTCTCTTTCCCTATTGACACAAGGTATCAATGCGTGTTATGGTATTGATACATGGTATCAATAACGCACCATACCATTCTTTGAGTGTACCACAAGAGAGGGTTCCTTGCTAGAACCATATCTTATTACCTCTTGTACCTCTTTCGGAGTATTATCGCCATGCATTTACGTTTTGTCAACATGTTGTCCTCGTTTTTATTTCTTCTCACCCTTGCTGCTTGCGGTTCAGCACCCACTACGTCTCAGCCTTCTACAGCGGGAACAAGTATGGTTGTCCAGGTTGTTGCGGCTGAAAATTTTTGGGGGAGTATTGCCTCTCAGGTTGGGGGTAGCCATGTTCATGTTACTAGCATTATTGTTGATCCTAATGCCGATCCTCATGACTACGAGCCGACTACAGCTAACGCGAGAACTGTGGCTGATGCTCAGTATGTCATTTTCAATGGAGCGGGCTATGATCCCTGGATGGATAAGTTGCTGAAGGCGAATCCGGTCAGCGGGCGCAAAGAATTGAACATAGGGATTCTCAATGGCAAGCATGAGGGCGACAATCCTCATATGTGGTATAGTCCTGACTATGTTACTGCGGTCGCTACGAAAATTCGGGACGATTTGAAGGCGCTCGATACAGCCGATGCCAGTGCCTTTGCTCAGTCAGCTCAGAGCTTTCTCGATACCGGCCTGAAGCAGTATCACGATCTGATTGCGTCGATCAAAGCCAGCTACTCCGGTACTCCGGTTGGTGCTACCGAGAGCATCTTTGCGTATCTGGCCCCCGCATTGGGCTTGAAGCTGATCACTCCAGCTTCCTACCTGAAAGCCGTTTCGGAGGGGCAAGGGATTTCCGCAGCAGATAAGGCCACAGTGGAGCAGCAAATTAAGCAGAAGCAGATCAAGCTTTTGGTCTATAATGCGCAGAATACACCTCCCGATATTACGGCACTTATCAATCTTGTGAAGGCAAATAAGATTCCGTTGGCAACTGTGACTGAAACGTTGATTCCGGTTAAGGCTACATTCCAGGATTGGCAAGTTGCCCAGTTGCAGGGGATTAAGACTGCACTGGCGCAGGCTACGGGTAAGTAAAAAGGGATTTTTTCATTATGGTGACGAAATTAACGTCGAATGCATCGTCAGATCCAGTTATTGAGGTGAAGGGGGCTACGGTGGCTCTTGGTGGGCGTAGCGTCTGGCAAG
>VBJK01000505.1:1688-4009 GCA_005879655.1 Chloroflexota bacterium
CGGGTAAATCAACATTGCTCAAAGCGATTCTCGGTCTTATCCCGCTCTCTGCCGGTGGCATTACCGTGCTGGGGCAACCATCGCGCCGTGGACATGCAGCCGTTGGGTATGTGCCACAGCGACGCCACTTTGAGGCTGATGTACATGTGCGCGGTCGTAGCATTGTGCGGCTCGGACTGGATGGCGAGCAATGGGGTTTGCCGCTATCAGTCTTCTCACGCAATAAAGCACGCGAGGTAGCTAAGCATGTTCAGGAGGCAATCGATCTGGTTGGGGACTCAAGCTATGCGGACCGGCCTATTGCACAGCTCTCAGGGGGTGAGCAGCAGCGCTTACTCATTGCGCAAGCCCTGGTGACACGACCTCGCATCCTGGCCCTAGACGAGCCGCTGGATAGCCTGGACCTACGCAACCAACAAGCCGTAGCCGGGGTCATTAAGCACATTAGTCGCGCCACGGGGGCGGCAGTACTGCTCGTCACCCATGATATCAATCCTATCCTTGCGGCAGTCGATCGTGTCGTCTATATCGTACATGGCCAGGTTGCCATTGGAACACCAGAGGAGGTGATCACTACAGAAACGCTCTCACGCCTTTTCTCCACACCCATCGAAGTACTGCGGGCCAGCGATGGGCGGGTCATTGTTGTAGGACACACGGAGGAGGAGGTGAGCTATCATGCTTATCCTGAGCGCTGATAGCGGAGAGTTAAGCTGGGACCTGCTAGCAGACCTGCAACGGTTACTGCACTATGCCTTTATGCGCAACGCGTACCTGGCGGGCACCCTTGTTGCGCTCGCCGCTGGCCTCATGGGCTATTTTATGGTACTGAGAAGCCAGAGTTTCGCGGGCCATAGTCTTGCTAACGTTGGCTTCGCGGGGGCAACGGGGGCATTTCTCTTCGGCATACCTACTGTTATCGGCCTCTTTCTAGCGGGCGTCCTCGCCGCATTTGGCATTCATGCACTCAATACGGAAGGCCAGCGGGAGAGCCAGCAGAGCGATATCGCAGTAGGAGCTGTGCTCACGGCATCGTTTGCCCTCGGCTTTCTCTTCATCCATTTGTCTAGCGCTGAATATGCGGCTAACGTCTACACTGTGCTATTCGGAAATGTGTTAGGGGTGAGCCTTGTGGATGTGTGGATCATCTTTTATGCAACATTACTACTGCTGGGAGTACTGGCACTCATCGCTCGACCACTCTTCTTCGCCTCGCTTGATCCTGATGTGGCCGCAGTTCGTGGTGTACCAGTACGTATGCTTGGACTTATCTATCTGGTACTGCTGGCTCTGATGGTGGCTATTGCTGTGCAGATCGTGGGGGTATTACTTATCTTCACGCTACTGGTGACACCCGCAGCTATCGCGCAATTGCTCAGTTCTCGTCCCGCAGTCGCTGCTACAATCTCTGTTATATTAGCACTTAGCTTTACATGGGCGGGTCTTGCTGTTGGCTATTTCACGCCATATCCAGTAATATTCTATATCACAAGTTTTGCTTTTGGTACATATCTACTTGCGCGTCTTGTTCCTCTTGCCATACATAGCGCAAGTACGGTTTGGTACAGTAAAAAGGGAGTCAATGTATGATCGTAGCGAGTGTGCTGCCACCTTTTAGCCTGAATCTCTGGCAGGACATACAAGTTATGCTCTCCTACGGCTTTATGCGTCAAGCTGTACTTGTTGGAACTATCTTGAGCCTTGTTGCTAGCCTCGTTGGTTATTTTGTCGTCTTGCGTCACCAAGCTTTCGCCGGTGAATCGCTATCGGATGTTGCCTTTACCGGAGCGTTGGCAGGGGCCGTGCTTGGAATTGATCCGCTCGTCGGCCTGCTGATTGCCACCATTACAGTTGCTCTGGCCATGGGAGTCTTCGGCGAACGTCTGCGCGGGCGTGATGTGGCGATCGGGACGGTACTGTCCTGGGTGCTCGGTCTGGGCGTACTCTTCTTGAGTCTGTTTACCGCGTATGTCAGCGGCAAGGGTACCGGTTTCACTGGCGTAATGGTACTCTTTGGGAACATTCTGGGCTTGCCAACGGAGCAGATAAATGCCATTATCTTTATCAGTATCCTGCTTGTGCTTGTGCTGCTGTGCATTGCACGACCATTACTCTTTGCATCCCTAGATCCAGATGTAGCAGCTGCACGCGGTGTTCCGGTCCGTGCACTTGGTCTGGGCTTCATGGTACTGCTGGCTGTGACGATCAGCGAGGCTACATTGGCGGTAGGGGCCTTGCTGGTGTTTGCGCTACTGCTCTTGCCCGCCGCGCTAGCCCACCGACTTGTTGACCGCCCGGCGCTGGCACTTGTCCTGTCTGCG
>VBJK01000506.1:0-2333 GCA_005879655.1 Chloroflexota bacterium
AGCCTGTCCGAACCAATCCTGCGCCAGGTAGTCTCACAGCTAAGCCTGGATCCAGGCTTCCTTGATTTTCTGGGGTGGATTAGCCTGGAAGGCTCATCCTGCACGATACTTAGCGAAGGAATCGACTTTATTATATGGGAGACTCTGAAGGCTGCGTTCTTGACCTCGGATGTTCTAAATGTCGTCTCTAACCACTTCACAGGAAGCCGCATTGATTTCCTAGACAACCAACAAGGCTGTCCACTTATCGAATCCTGCAAGCTATGTTCTCTCTGTAAATATAGCGTCGTCGCAGCATCTAGTCCAGGGAATGAACGCATCTATATAGGCGATGGCCTTAGTGATCGCTTTGGTATAATACAAGCAGATCGGATCTATGCCAAGAAAAAATTGCTCAACCATTGTAAAAATATCGCACTTACGGCTCGGCCGTTCGATACATTTTATTCCATTCTCGAGATGGAACGTCGACGAGTCTTAGGACGGTAAGAATGGAGGTAGGGTTCAACCTAGGCGGAGATGGTGTGGACGCGCTCTTTATTATCGGTGCACCCAGAACAGGGTCTACATTCCTTTTTGAGGTACTCTCCAACTATTTCCTAGTTCATTATCCAGACAACGTAGTAGCTCTTTTTGGCCATCGACTTTCAGCGGGCTTCTGGTTCAGCAGACTTCTCTTTCAGGATAGACCCCACGATTGCTTCTTTTCTGTACGCGGGCGGACACGGCGCTTTGGATGGAGGGCTCCTAACGAGTTAGAACGCCTGTTCCGTTCACTCTTACCGCTCCACCCACTTGTAAACCAACAAGGCCATTGCGAGCATGGCCTTAAGCGTTTCGAGTTTGAACTCGGTAAGATTGCCGCAAGATCGAGCCTTCCCTTCCTGTTCAAGAATCTCCAAGTCGGCCTCAATATACATAGGATGCTATCCTACCTTCCACGGTCAAAGTTTATCTTTGCCAGGAGGGATCCCTTGTTTGTGGCTCAGTCAATCCTCTTGGCCAAACAGGCTGAACTAGTTCCTCCTGAGCGCGTTTGGTACCTAGTACCAAGAGGAATGCCTCGCTTAACTGACCAATATCAGCAGATTGTACTTCAGGTTAACCTTTTGGAGTGGGAGATCTGCAACCAGTTAAGCCAGCTTCCAGCGCAGACGTTTGAGATTGTTCGTTACGAAGATCTCTGTCGAAGCCCTTGCGCGGTAGTCGAGCAACTAGGCCGGTCTCTTGGGGCGGAGTGGTTGGTTAGGCGACCCAATGGAAGCACTTCGCCAGTAGTTAGATACAGTGAAGACAATAAACTCTCTCGTAATGAGCTAGACCGGCTCTCAGAGATGATCCAAAAACTTGAGTGGCCAACACTTGGCTCATAATAGCTTGAGCAATGAGGAGGCTAGTTCATCAAAGGACTGGGCCATCAACGCTCTCCTCAACAACTCCTCAAACGTGATTAGATATTGACGCGAACTTAGGATGATTTTAAGCCATCTGAAGCGCTCCCACTCTCTGATTTGCCTTACCGATCTGGGATCCCAGGACACACTCTCGAAGCCAGGCCTAAAGCAATCTGAGATATTAAAGGTCCGCGTTATCCTCCAGAACACCTCAGGGTGGAGTATCTGAATGGTCCTCAGGGTAGAGCCGAAATGCGAGTAGATGTCAACTTCACCTCGAAGACAATATATTGTGCGCAATGTCTCAGCAGGAAAGTCGACAGCTATTTTGTAGAAAAGCCTCTTACTTCTGACTATATATTCCGGAGTAGGTTCCCAGTCTGGGAACTCAATATCTTGGCGGCCCTCCTTTAACAGCTGTGTCGAGACAAACGGAACCAGCGGATCGTACTGGTCGTCTGGGTCTCCGGGATCTGAATAGCACCCCTTGAAAAAGTTATGGGGATAGTATCTCTTCATAGCCAAAGTCCGTGCTTTCAAGTTCGCCGCAAAAAATTCATCTTCAGGGTCTAGCTTAGTCAAATGCCCATATACTCCGAGCACAAAGTCTTGCAACCGAGGATCCCCTGTGTTGAAGAGTTTGTCTACATAAGGAACCAAACGCTCATCCTTTCCATCTCTGATCATTAGAAAGCCAACAATTCCCATCAAAAATATGTTATATTTAATCATTTCCTCGACCAGGGTTGAAGATTGCGAAAATATAGACCCGTCGAGAGATGCAAGAAGAGTGGACCTGTAGATTGCAGGTAAATCGGTAATATCGGCTATGCGATCTCCCGCATCGCTGTACAGCAAGAACCGCCCATTATCCAGAACGGCCTCCTCGATCCTTGACGAGAGGAAGCTGAGACTCAGGGTCCTGCGAACCAACCAGAG
>VBJK01000506.1:2381-3770 GCA_005879655.1 Chloroflexota bacterium
TTGAGGAGGACATTTAGAGTGTGCCTCGGGTGCTGTTCCGTAGCCGCACGCCTAACTACCGATCTGGCCGTAAAAGCTATAAAGTCCAGGAGGCTTTCCGGAAATAGCTTTCCGGCCACATTCAGGGGAAAGGTTGATATGAACCTGCCGTCCTCACGCTCAAGCTCGGCCAAAATGTGAGAATAGTTGGCGTGACGCAACAACGAGATTGCCATTAAGAATGGATCCGTACGAAATTGAGGACGAAATATCACCTCTTTCCGGAGGAATAGAGATTCCTTAGCAATTTGCTCGATATGTAAATCGCCGGAGTTTAGGAGCCCCTCCAGCTCCACATCGCTTAGGTCAAGCACGAAGAACCTCAGCGCATTTAGGAAAAAAATCTTGAAAGCCAGCTTGGAGGTAGAAATGGATTTCCATACTTCAATCTGATTTTTTACAAAATGAACCAGTCCCTCCAGACCACTGTATTCTTGAGAGGAGTCTCTAAGGAAGTCGCGGAGGTAGACACGACCAAAGACATACTCTCCAAAGGTGTCATATGCAAAGGCTATGCTTCCCAGGTTGTTTTCCACAAGGATGTTATAGCCAATCAGTTCTGCGAGAGCGCTCTGCTCTTGGAGTCTTGGGAGCGCAAGAGGTAAATCAAGAGCGCTGGTTGTCTTTTGATCCGCCAGCTTACGGCATAGCATTTGGACGACAATGCTATTCGACCGCTTCGCTTCGATCCGGATCGTGAATAACTTGTCGTATAGATGCCTACTGGTGAGACCCTCCAGCCTCCGGATCGAGAGTATTCTTAGAATTCCTTGGTAGGCGGGCACCAAGAGCAGTTCCCTCATCGGATGCCGCTTCAGAGAGTCCTCGGAGACCTTAATGCCAAGCCTGTTGAGACCACTAACAGCCTCTTTCGAATTGAAGGCTCCAACAACGAAGGAGTTCTCATATTCTCTTCGGTGAAGTCTATCACGTAAATTGTACCAAAATTCTGGCCTAGTAGACAGAATAAACTTCAGGAAAGAGCGACTATGCTTGTCGAGGAGCGCGACCATATCAGCTAGCACCGAAAGTGCCGCAGATGCCTCATTCAGTTCATTAAGCCCATCTATTATAACAACTAGGCAATGCTGCCTAGATTGAGAAATACGACATAGTAGATCTAAATCTATTGCCCGGCGTTCAAACCAATCGATCAAGCTACCCCTTGGAAGCTCGGTTGCAACTATATATATGTGTGTCAGCCCTTCCTCTTCAGTCATAGCGAGGGACCTGAGGTAGGAAGTCTTGCCATATCCCGAGTCTCCAACAAGAACAAGAATTCCCTTCTCTGATTCACGACGCAGAAATTCCTGAATGCGACTGCTAAGCTCAGACCTCTCAATATAGGCG
>VBJK01000095.1 GCA_005879655.1 Chloroflexota bacterium
ATAGAGCAGGTCCGTAAAGGTAATTACAACGGTGTAGAGCCTGCGACGACGAGCAATGAGGATACTAACAGGAATGGCGATGATGAGGGAAATAAGCATGCTTACCCCAACAAGGAACGCATGTTGCAAGAGGAGGTTCGGAATACTCCCTGCATCTGATAGATCATAATTATAGGGATTCAGTAGGTAATTCATAAGCCTCCCTTAAATTACACACGAATACATCTCTCTGTGCAGTATGTACCTGCACAAATCATCTAACGTACAGTCTCTTCGGGAACGGCTTTGCCACTACGAACCTGACTAATCTCACGATTAATGCTATCAAGGGTTACATATCCGACAGGTTTCTGGGCATCTTCGTTATTGACCACTAAGAGGGCCGGTGCATCGCTTTGTAGGAGCTGCAACATGGCGGTAAGCAATGTGGCGTTGGATTGACATGTTGGTACATTTTCCCAATGCGCTAAAGATACAACCTTCCGTTGCTGATCGATGGCACCCAATACTGGCAGATATTGCAGTTGCCGCAACGTGTTATCACCTCCAACGAGTTTACGTACGAAGTCATTTGCCGGATGAGCTAAGAGATCGACCGGGGAACCGAGCTGTACAAGTCTTCCTTCCGAAAGAACGGCGATCTGATTCCCTAGCTTGAATGCCTCCTCAACATCGTGCGAGACAAAGAGGATTGTCTTACGCACATCGCGCTGTATACGTAACAGTTCATCTTGCATACGTGCCCTGGTAATGGCATCAAGCGCGCCAAAGGGTTCGTCCATCAACAGTATTGCAGGATCAGTCGCCAGCGCACGCGCTAAGCCAACGCGCTGCTGCTGACCGCCGGAGAGCTGACGGGGAAAGCGGTTACGATATTGCGCTACTGGCAGACCAACCAGCTCTAACAATTCATTGGCACGGGCAGCAAGCCGTTGTTTCGTCCAGCCACCAGCAATCTCGCCCGTGATACAAATATTCTCTGCAATGGTCATGTGAGGGAAGAGGCCAACCTGCTGGATCACATAGCCGATACGGCGACGTAACTGAATAGGATCTTCCTGCAACACGTTTTTGCCATCGATGAGGATTTCACCAGAGCTTGGCTCTATCAAACGGTTGACCATACGCAAGAGGGTTGTCTTGCCAGAGCCGGAAGTTCCCACCAGCATACAAGTACTCCCTTCTGTCACTGTAAAAGAAACTGCATCAACCGCTGGTGTTGAAGTACCTGGATAGTGTTTCGTGATCTTGTCAAAAATAATGTTTGCCATGCCGTGACATATCCTCTCGCTCTTTTTTGCTAGCTGCATCCCCCAATGCAACTTGCATAGGTAGCAATATATAATACGCCGCGCAAAGCCAAAACGTCACTCAAATAAGTCCTCTCCCCTCCAGAGCACCCATAAAGGATACCCCCTAGTGCACAATCCCAAAACGTTTTGGGGAATGGAAGCATTTGGGGACACCCCAAACCCCGCCAGGGTGGCTTCGCCCCCTGGACCCCCTTAACGCGCAAGCATATCGGGCATCCTTTATGGGTGCCCTGGAGGGGGTGCTCTTACATTTCAGCTCACGCTTGCCAACCCAAGTTCATTTGACATCGCGCTAAGCAGCATGTTAGACTTTCACATCATACCGCCGCTAGAGAATTCCAGAAAAGTAAAGGTTTGCCATGTCTATTGAACAACCACAAGCAATTCGTACGGTCTTCTTCGATGCGGGCTTCACACTGCTTCATCCATATCCATCCACCGCAGAAATCTGCCAGCAAGTTTGTCGCCAATTGGGCTTGCACATACATCTAGACGCCGTCAAAGGGCGCATGCATGTAGCGGAAGATTATTTTCTACGCCAAATGCGACTCAATCGTCATACCTGGGCGAATGAGCATACAATCAAGGCATTCTGGCTTGGCTATTATACCAATCTGCTACGTCCATTCATCGAAGAGCACGACGAGTCACGGCTCATTCAGCTGGCACAAGCCATCACGAGAGAATTTGAGAAGCATACCAGCTGGCAACTTTTTCCAGATGTCTTGCCAACATTACAAGCATTACATGCGCATGGCTATACACTTGGCGTTATCTCTGACTGGGGTATATCCCTCAGTTCTATCCTGCGTCACCATGACTTAACACAATATTTTGACTGCTTGCTTACGTCCGCAACCACACAGTACGCGAAACCATCTCCATCGCTCTACCAAGAGGCACTGCAACGCGCTAATACCATCGCTGACTACACACTCCATATAGGCGACTCGTATGTGCACGATGTGTTGGGAGCACGAGCAGCGGGGATTCTTCCAGTCCTCTTAGACCGCGCCGGAGGGCTGGAAGAGAGTAGCGTTGATTGCATACTGGTCCACTCGCTCTATGAATTACTCGATCTGTTACAAGTTGCACGGCCATGAAGGAAACGAGGTCATGCTTTGCATGGTCTGATCAGACCATCTCGCGTACAACCTCAACACCATTCAGACACATATGATACAAGAACATCAAGTGTAATACATCGCCATCATGTGGGAGAGCGCCAATTTCTTTACCCACTCCAACAGGCAGATCGTAGGTTTGTACGGCATTCTCCGGCACAATGACGCGCAACTTGAGATTGTGCGCGTTGGCGTAAAGCTTCATATGCATTGCCATCTGATGCACACAAAGATCTGTACAATCGCCCACCACAATCACAGTACGCAGATCACGATGAGCATCTAGCCATGCTCCCAGGTTCGTGCCATGAAACGCATTCAGCGAGTTCTTTGACACAACGGTATACAGGTCGGCAAAGGGCAAGCTAGCCAGTTCAGGAATTGTTGCGGCCTCGCTGGTACCAACCTGGCAATGTGGTGGGAAGTCGGCAAATTCAATAGCGTCGGGCGGATGGCAATCCTGTGCTAACACAAAATCGCGTACACCTAGCGCAAACGCACTCTGAAAGGCCGTCACTACAGCAGGAATGATCCCTTTGACGCGAGGACTGGCGAGCACTCCCTCATGACAAAAACCATTGATCATATCCACACTGAACAGCGCCACTCTCCCCTGTTGCGCCTCCCCTGCCAGCTCCTGCCATGCCAACGTGGGCAATTGTTGTTCCCACTCAAGCAATGCCTGCAAAAACTGTGTTGCTTGTTCCATAAAGTTGCTAGAAATTGTTGAGCTTGCCATAGTATCTCCTCTTTCTTCTGATAGCTGATCAACAATATAGCGCATAAACGCTACCACATAACAGAGCTATAACTTATGTTCCGCAGCAGGATTAAAACGATACAAGCGAGCAGGACGATGAGTTCCTTCCATCTTTTTCTCGCCTGTATCTTCCAAAATACCTGTTGATAGTATCTTCTTGCGAAAATTACGTTTATCGAGTCTTTTATGCTGAATAATTTCATAGACGCGCTGTAACTCACGCAAGGTAAATTGCTCAGGCAGCAAACTAAAAGCGATCGTCGTGTAGTCCAACTTACCACGTAAGCGGTTCAGAGTATAATCGAGGATCTTGGCATGATCAAAGGCGAGCGGTGGCAGATCATAGACCGAGAACCAGCCTACGTCCACGGCATCACTGGCCGCTCTGACCTGTAGACGTTCCGAATCCAATAAAGCGAAATAGACAACTGTAATGACTCTGGTACGTGGGTCTCTGCCTGGATCACCAAATGTATACAGTTGTTCCAGATAGACATCCTGCACATTCGTCTCTTCTTGCAATTCGCGCTTGGCCGCCGCCTCCAACGATTCGTCGATATTCACAAATCCGCCGGGGATGGCCCACATGCCTTCGTAAGGCCACGAACGACGCTTCACTAATAATATCTGGAGATCCCGCTGGCGCAAGCTCATCATCACCACATCGACAGTTACTGATGGACGCTCATACTTACTCGCATCATAATGGTGTCCGCTGGTCTCGTCTCTCTGCGCCGCAGTCTCTGTCGCTGCATGAGTACTATGCTGCATATTACTGGTTGATGTGCTTTGCTCTTCCATTTTCTGGCTCTTTCATATTGAACTCATTGTAGGGGAAGCTAAGAAGGCAGTCTTTTTCTTGTAACACCTCCATAGGCGTGCAATTCATTGCACCCGCGTTCGTGCCCTTGGCGCAATGAATTACGCGCCTACGTGTTTGTGGGCGAGCACGGCGCAATGAATTGCGCGCCTACGATCCTGCAAAAAATGACACACCTCTTGCCCCCTCTCCCCTACAACCTAGACAAATTGCCCACAATAGCTTATACTATTTAGTAGGAGTTTTGTTTGCTAACAACTAGCCTCCTTTTTGCAACAATACTCACTTAGTGTATTTGATACACTAATATTAAGCTACATTCTCCTCTCTGTCAAGTGGCAAGGTCTCAGGGTAGACCCAAACTCCTCAACCATTGTCCGTTTCTACTTTATTGTGCTATACTGCACAAACATAAGAAACATATGTTCATAATCAGGGGGAAGCACAAGACCATGGCAGAAGTAGAGCTACGGCAGATCGGCACTTATCATATCACTGAACTGCTGCACGAAAGTTCTACAAGCGTGTTTTATCGCAGCAAACACCGTAAAAAAGATGTCATTATCAAAAGACTCACTATTCCGCTCAGTACCAATGAGCAGAAAGAAGCCTTTTTATGGCGTGCACGGCAACTTAAGAAGCTAAAAGAGCGCAGAATTGTCCATATTATCGATGTCAATTTTGACGGTGATTACGGCTATCTGGTCATGGAATACGGCGCGGCAGAAGATTGGCGGCCCATGCAACCTGGCACACGTTTCTCGCCGAGTGACCTGAGAGGGCTACTCTCACCACTTGCAGATGCGCTTCATTATGCTCATGTGCATAATATTTGGCATGGCAATCTGCATCCCGCGCACGTGCTGACAGATGGACGCAACAATATTTTGCTGACCGAGTTCGCACTTACACCGCCTGCAAGCTCCCTCATACTCGATGACGATACTCCCGCCATACCCTATATGGCTCCCGAAGCGCTATGCGGCCAAGCTAGCGCGGCCAGCGATCAATATGCACTGGCGGTGATGGTCTACGAATGGCTCTGTGGGCAACGTCCGTATCCTGGCACCACACGCGAACAATTATTACAACAGCACGAGCAAGGCACTTTCCCTATGCCACGTAGCCTCAATAATGCCATCTCAGCAACGGCTGAACAGGTGATTATGCAAGCGCTTGCCCCTGATCCAGAAAAACGCTTTCCTCACACGCACGCATTTTCTACTGCCTATCTCAATGCACTGATGGGACTACCGATCAAAGTGAGCGAATCCCCAAGGCAAAGGGCACCAATAAAGGATGCCGCTACCATGAACGGATCAGCCATTGAAGGGCGTTCGTCCATGGTAGGGACATCCTTTAGCGGTGCGCTGGATGGCACGGGCGGCTTGGACAACGCGGACAGTATGGGCGACATAGGCGGCGTAGCCAACGCAGGAGAGCAAGTTCCCTTGCGCGACCTTATCCCCAAGGTCAACGAACCGCAGCCGACACAACAAGCATCAGGCAAACGTCAGCAGAAGAACCACACGACCCCATCGCCTATTGCATGGGAAGAACAACTTTTTCCTGAAGAGGATGTGGATGAGATAGATGAGGATATATGGCTAGCAGGCGATGAGAGTAGCACAGGCGAGACCCGCAGTACTCGTCTACAAGCGAAGATTAGCAACGATCTACGGCAAGGCGGTATTCTTTCGCGTAGCCTGCTTGGCTATGAGGAGCGACCTGCTCAGATTGAGATGGCGACGCTGGTAGCGCGCTCATTGACCGAAAATGTACCAGCGGTTATCGAAGCGGGGACCGGCACAGGAAAAACACTTTCTTACCTGGTCCCAGTTGTACGTTCAGGAAAAATCGCTATCGTCAGCACCGCCAACAAAGCGCTTCAGGAACAGCTTTTTTACAAAGATATTCCTTTTATACAACGCCACATCAAACGCTTTAATGCGGCGCTGGTAAAGGGTGTCAGCAACTATGTTTGCCTGGACCGTGTGGAGGCTGAACGCAATGGTCTGCAATTCTATGCAAAGAACCGTGACTTCCTGCGGCTACTGGACGTGATCAATGATCCCGACTCGACATTTCTAGGTGATTTTGAAACATTGGGTTTCCGCTTGCCCGCCGATATGCGTAGCCATGTGGCGACTGATAGTGACCAGTGCGCTTGGAGCAAATGTAATTTCTTTGGCGAGTGTTATGTGCGGCAGATGCGCGAGCAAGCTGAATTAGCACAGGTCATTGTGGTTAATCATACACTGCTGCTGCTAGATGCAGCAATGGGCGGTTACTTGTTGCCTGAGCGCGATGTCATCATCCTGGATGAGGCACACCACTTAGAAGAAGAGGCCACGCGCTCGTTTACGCTCACCGTCAATCCGCTGCAAATCCAGTTGCTACTGGCACAACGCATGCTCAAAGATCACAGCCAGCTCAGCTTACAGAGCGATGCCTTTAATGCCGCGCAGAATACGTGGATGAGACTGGAACAGGTGACTAATCTTGGCCACAAGGGACGTATCAATCTCGATACGCCATTTGAGGAAGGTCTGCATCTGGCAACAGCGATCTCTAACCTGGCCGATTCGCTCCATCGTCAACGACCCAAGGACCTGCCAGAAAAAGAAGGACAACTGTACGATAAGCTGCTCAAACGCACGAAAAATCTGGCCGATAGTATCCGTACCATCTTTTCCGTCGATGACCTGCAAAAGTTCGTCTACTACGTTGAGCGTGCGGAAGCCCCTGGTACACGCGGAGGACTTCAATTACAGGCTTGCGCGGCCCCCCTTGATGTCACCAGCTGGCTTAAAGAGCGGCTCTTCGATAAGTGTAACGTGATCTGTACCTCTGCCACCTTAGCCACGGTTGCGTCAAATCCTGCCAGACCGGCAGAGAAAGGCCCCAACTTTACCTACTTCCGGCAACGCGTCGGCCTCGATCCCGTTGAACATCCAGAAATACTGGAGCGTATCCTGCCATTAGCCTTCGACTACGAACGCAATGCCTTGCTCTACATCCCACGCGACCTGCCCCAACCAACATTTGGTTCCGGTTCTGACGACTATATGAAATCAATTGCCAGAGAGATGTACAAGCTGGTCAAGCTTTCGCGGGGTCGTGCCTTCTTGCTCTTCTCTAGCAAGCGCATGCTGGAGCGGGCCTATGAGCTAATGTCGCCGCACCTGCCCTATCCTTTGCTGAAGCAGGGCGATATGACGCGCCTGGAACTTACGCGCCGCTTTAGAGAGGAAGAGGGTTCGGTACTCTTTGGGCTCAAGAGTTTCTGGGAGGGCGTTGATATTGCTGGTGATGCGCTCTCGCTGGTGGTTATTGATAAGCTGCCCTTTGATCCGCCCGATGATCCGGTACACGAGGCTCGTGTGGGACAGATGAAGGCGGCGGGTGAAGATTGGTTCGGCAACTATGTGTTACCCCAGGCGGTGCTACGGCTCAAACAGGGGATTGGTCGGCTATTGCGTACACGCGATGATCGTGGCGTGATGGCGATTCTGGATACCCGTTTGCATACGAAGGGGTATGGTCGGTTGCTTCTTAATGCGTTGCCACCTGCGCGCAGGACGAATAGTTTGCGGGATGTTGAGCGATTTTTTGCCGAATAGGGAAAAGCTCTCTGTAGCTAGAGAGAGCTTTTCCAGCTCCCATCCCCCTCAGAATCAGTCTCCTCAATGCCCACCAACACACCATCTTTTAACACGAGGAATGGCGCATGGCGCTCATTCACCTCTTTAACTCTACGATTATAGGTACTGAGCAACAACTCACGCTGTATCTTTAGTTCTTCATTTGAGAACTCAGCCATCTCATCAATATTTTGTGCAACAAAAGATGCAATGGACTTAATAACTATGTTTCCATCGATACCATACTTTTGTGCCTTTGTAATAGCTAAAGAGAGCCTTCTCGATGGTACCAATAAATAAACCTGTTTTCCCTGACTGAGATTTAATTTACACTTAGCATAGACAGCATCCTGCGGTGACATCGTTACATGAATTACTGCATCTTTCACATGAAAGTCCCCATAGCGATTAGTTGGCTCATCGGCTGTCGATGAAGATTCGTTCGTGATAGTTACGCCAGGAAACCTTAACTCCAGCTTAGCACCAACAAGATGTTGGGCAATTGCGCCTGAAGAAGTACCATCTGCATTTTCCAACAATATTTCAATAGCTTTTTCAGTAGTATATAAATGTTCAAAGTCTATCTCTTTCTGTGCGCGTTCAAAAAGTAGTAACAACGCTTGAACCATATGCCATTCCAAATAGCTCAAATAATCATTTCTCACTTCTTGTGATAAGTTTTCCAGATGTAGCGCATCAAGCAAGATTAATAATCTCTCAGCAGCTCGTGGTGCACCCCGACTCGTTCTTCCGAATTCACCACTTACGAGCTTTTTAGGGACATTAAATTTCTTCAGCACTCTATTGCCCAAGGAAATTCCTTGATTCTTCAACTGAGTTCCAGCTTTCGTCCTATGAAAAGCAATATCCAGTACATAATCTTTAAGCAGACTTTCCAGAATTGTTATCCCACCGCAAATAGCTCCCCAGCCAGATTTTCCATCTTCCTTATCTACCCCGGCATACCATTCCTCATAAAGTGCATCAAGCCTCGTGTGTATATCCGTATTCACATCCATATATCTCGTCTCTCCTAAAAGAATCTCTCGTTCAGTATCTCCATGAGTTACCTCATCCACAAGTGGGTTTAGGTAATTCCTCCCGATCCACTCAATCACGTGGACACATACAGCATCACCAAACCCAAAAAGGGCCTTATCAAAAGAAACAGTTATATTGTAATCATCAGCCCCCATTAATCTGGCTGCCTCACGTGGTGTTATAAGCCGAGCGGAGCAGCTACCATAGCCTGCTTTAAACAGTATTTGTTTCGCACTACCTCCTGCTGGAGTACGTAGACAACCCGCAATTCCATCTATGCGTAGTTCAGCAGTTGATTTCTTGTCTCGCATACGTCGAAAAACTGTCCCATAACTCCAATGAGCACGCTCCATCATTTGCTTTGCAATTTTAAGATGCAGTGGACTCATTTGATTGAGAAGATACGTTACACGCTCTGCACTCCACCACAACGGGTCATGATCTGGCAAATCCTCGATGATAGTCTCCAAAGTGGAGGTATTTTTCGGCGGCGAAGGTAATTGGCGCATATTCCATCTGATCTCAGGATGATTCAAGATAAATGAAGTCAATGCTTTTGGCCTGACCTCTGTTTCAAGGCCAAAGGGTAGATCATGATTCCTTGAGAAAATCTCATCCAACAGCCCTATTACAAACATTCTTTGTCTGCTTTGTGGAACAAAGTTTGCAGCATCCAGTATAAAAGCATCAACAGAGTAACCCAAATCATTTAAGTCTTGTAAAACCAAGCGGAAAGCTTCCCCTCTACTGGCATTAAGGAGACCAGTCACGTTTTCCAGCATAACTAGGGGGGGTTTATCCTGCTTCATGTGCTCCAGGATGCGTGTGAATCCCCAGATTGCCGATGAATGTTCGCCCCTCAAACCATTGAGAGATCCTGCTAATGAAAGATCTTTACAAGGAAATGATGCTGTAGCCAAAGCCACACGAGGAACATCATTGGCCTTTAAGTTGAAAACGTCACCAACAATAAAATACTCTGAGGCATCCGTAAAATGCCCTTTATACATCTTATATTTAATTGGATCAAAGTCATTGGCAAACGAAGCAGACCAACTCAGCCTTTCTAAGCCAGCTCTTACCAAACCAATCCCAGCAAAGAACTCAGCAAATTTCCTCTCTCGTAACACTTCGAGTCTGTTGGATGCAATACATCTCATCCCATGAATCCTCCATATATCCCAAATTATGAATCCATTATATTACTCATTCAACTTTCTGACAACTTACAGCGGCACGCAGGGGGTATGAAAAAGTTGTAGGCAAGTAAGTAAAAAGGTGGTATCCTCGTCTGTATCTGAGCAACACTCACCTCTCATCAGGAGTAGATTTCTTAGGAGCAGCATCATCCGGCACCTCTTCTAACAACTCTCCGGGGTGCACGCCAAGTGCCCGCGCTAGCTTGCCCAGCGTCTCTGTTGTAGTAATGTAGTAGGGGTCTTTGAACATGCGTTTCACAGTGTTATATGCAACATCAGCGTCCCTCTGAAGCTTGCCCATGCTGAACCCCTTCTCCTTAGCGACTTCCTTAACGCGCAAACGTACTGCCATAAGCCACTGCTCTCATCTGTAGTACACAGGATTGTAGCACTCCTTGCCCTCCCATAACACTAGCCAGCTAATGCCTCACCTGGATGTGGGGTCGCAAACGTCAGTCCACTTGCTGATTTTATCCACCTCTCTTCGGCGCTGGTAGTCAAGAAATCCCTTTGCTCTTTTCATGCTATTGGACATATATGGGTACCCCTATAGCTAGGACTCCTACAGTTAGGACTCTTATTTGGTGACTACTACTCAGAAGAGCCTCTTGCTACAATCTCGTCAGACAACTGGTGAGATTATTGGGAAAACTATGGCAGTACGCTTGCGAGTTAAAGAGGTTGCGAGAAATAAGGGTATTAGCATGGGAAAACTCCATAGACAAGCAGATGTGTCATACAAGACAATTAAACGCATCTACTCGGACCCGTTCTACGCGACAACCACCATAACCCTTGGCAAGCTTGCCAGGGTGCTTGGTGTTTCACCTGGAGAACTGATAGAAGAAGTACCAGATGACGCCGAAGCAGAAGATGTAGCTCACTAAGGTAGGTGCAATGATGTTCAAGATCTTCTTCTGCTATGCGCGTGAAGATGAAGTACACTTAAATAAGCTCAAGATACACCTGAAATCCTTAGAGCTAGAGGGACTCATTGAGACGTGGTATGATCGCAAGATTGATCCTGGCGTGGAATGGGAAAAAGAGATTCGTGAAAAACTGGACATGGCGCAAATTATCCTCCTGCTCATCAGTCCTGATTTTCTAGCGTCCGAGTACTGTCGTGGTGTTGAGATGAAACTTGCGCTAGAGCGCCATGAACGCGGTGAAGCCCGTGTCATCCCTATCATTGTGCGCCATGTCCACTGGCGGATACAACCACTTCATAAGCTGCAAGCGCTCCCAATGGATGCCAAGCCTATCACTAGTTGGGCTGATGTTGATGCAGCGTGTTTTGATGTAACAGATGGTATCCGGCGCATAATTCAGCAGCTGTCACCACCAAAGTCTATTTTCCCCTCTTTTCTTAGCTCCAGTTCTCCTACAACATACACACCTGTTTCACCCCAACCTTCGTCTGCCGTGATACCCCAAGACTGGGCACTTCTGCACACTCATACTGCTCATACCGACCGGGTGACAAGTGTAGCCATCAGTGCTGACAGTCAAACCTTGGTCAGTGGGAGCAGGGATCACACCGCCAAAGTATGGAATTTGCATACAGGGGAGTTAATACACACTCTTGTAGGACACTCAGAGGCGGTAATGAGTGTGGCTATTAGTGAAAACGGGCGGCTACTTGTCACTGGCAGTAAGGACACGACAGTCAGGCTGTGGTTTCTACAGACGGGAGAATTGATACGCACTCTTTCAGGACACTCAGAGGCTGTGATGAGTGTAGCTATTAGTGAAAATGGGCAGTGGCTCGCCAGCGGGAGTCTTGATCGCACTCTCAAACTATGGGATTTGCAGACAGAGACGCTATCGCGCACTCTTGAGCATACTGGCCGTGTGGTAAGCGTGGCAGTAAGTTCTGATGTACAGATCGTTGCCAGTGCAACTATCGATAAAACCGTCAAGCTGTGGAGCCTGGAGACTGGCAGGCTGCGACACACCCTGGAAGGGCATACTGCGGAATGCTCAAATTGTGGAATTTACGCCAGGGAAAGTTCCTGCGCACTCTTGATGAGCAGGCAAGATGTGTTCTTAGCGTAGCAATCGATGGCTCTGGACAAACTCTGGTGAGTGGCTGCTGGGATAAAACTATTAAATTGTGGAACTTACGTATGGGAGGGAGGCTAACGTGTACGTTTGCAAGACTTCCAGATGTTGTCACTAGCGTAGCGCTGAGCCGAGACGGGCGCTTCCTGGCTAATGGAAGTTGGGATAATACTGTCACTATTTGGGAAAGACAACAAGGCGATGTTACCTAATAGAGCCTACCCTGAACACCTATCCGCCTGTTCTCCTCAACTGCATAAGTTTACAAAACAGGCTACTAAGTTCCTATAACCTGGAAAGGACCTTGTAGTGAACCATAGCGTTCATCATACTCTTGTCAATTTTATCTGGAATGTTGCAGATGACGTGCTACGCGATATATACGTGCGCGGCAAATATCGCGATGTTATTCTTCCCATGATCGTCATACGCCGCCTGGATGTGCTGCTTGAGGATAGCAAAGAGGATGTGCTCAAGCGCCACCAGTACCTTGAGGAACTCAAAATACCCCCAGAAGATCAGGTACAGGCGCTCGAAGAGGCTGCTGGATACTCTTTCTATAATATCTCTCCATTTACATTGCAAAGTTTGCCGAAGTATGATGGCAAAACTACGGTTACCAGATTGATACCCTGGTAGAACATGGAAGGCTCGGCTTACTGCTTCAGAAATTCACGACTCGTGAGATCAATCTTAGTCCCAAGCCAATCAAGAATGATATGGGCGAGGTGCTGCGGCCAGGGCTGACGAATCTTGGTATGGGCCATGTCTTTGAGGAATTGATCCGCAGGTTCAACGAGGAAAACAATGAAGAAGCAGGAGAGCATTTTACGCCACGTGACATTATCCAATTGATGACGCATCTTATTTTTCTACCAATTAAAGATGAGATACAAAGCGGTGCCGAATATCAGGTCTATGATCCTGCCTGTGGCTCTGGTGGTATGCTCACGGAAGCGGAAGATTTCTTGCAAAAGCTAACACAAGCAGCAGGTAAGGAAAACATCAAAATCGAGTTGTTTGGTCAGGAGGTTAATCCAGAGACCTTTGCGATCTGCCAGTCCGATATGCTGATCAAAGGGCGCAATCCGAGCAATATCAAATATGGCTCGACGCTCTCTAGCGATGATTTCCCAGGTAAACAATTCGACTTTATGCTCGCCAATCCCCCTTACGGTAAATCCTGGAAAGGGGACATGGATGCTCTACAAGAAGGGCAAGAAGGACGCAAGAAAGAAGTACGCGACACACGCTATATCGTTGCTCTGCCTGGCCTCGCCCAAGATAAAAAGCTGCCTCTGATTCCCAGAAGTAATGATGGTCAGCTCCTGTTCCTTGTCAATATGCTGCATAGAATGAAGCAGCAGACTGTATTAGGTAGCCGCATTGCGGTCGTGCACAACGGTTCCGCACTGTTCACTGGTGATGCGGGTCAAGGCGAGAGCAATATTCGTCAGTGGATTATCGAGCATGACTGGCTAGAAGCCATTATTGCCCTACCTCTAGATATGTTCTACAACACTGGCATTGCTACCTATATTTGGCTACTCTCTAACAAAAAGCCGGAGCACCGACGAGGCAAGATTCAGCTCATCGATGCTACTAACTTCTATAAGAAACTGCGTAAAAATCTGGGGAAAAAGAACTGCCAACTGACGAGCGAGCATATCGAGACTATTACCCAGCTGTTTCTTGACTTCCGCGAAACGCCAGCAAGCAAAATATGTGACAATGCAGACTTTGGCTACCATTCCATCACCATCGAGAGACCTCTAAGACTGACGACACACGTCACTGCTGAACGCATGAGCAAATTTAAAGCAACAACTGATGCTCGCTTGCACCCTCTGGCCAATGCCCTACAGGCATTTGTTGGACAGGAGCCGCATAAGGACTTTAACCATGTTCGCGCCGCGCTTGAGACCTACGTGAAACAGAACTTTTTTCCCTTGCAAAGAGATGACTTTAAAGTCCTGTGTGATGCGTTCACTGAGAAAGATGAGACGGCTGAGCCTATTATTAAGAAACATACAAAGACCGCTATCAGCTACGAAAGCGATGCAGAGCTACGTGATACCGAAAAAGTACCACTCACAGAATCTATAGAGCATTACTTTGCACGTGAAGTACTGCTAAACGTGCCAGATGCCTGGATTGATCATACAAAAACAGTAAAAGGCTATGAAATTCTTTTTAACAAATATTTCTACAAATATCAGCCATTGCGCAGTTTAGCAGAGATTACTGCTGACATTCTGGCCTTAGAGATGGAGACGAAGGGGCTACTCTCTCACATTGTAAGTAATAAGGAAGAAATGCAATGAAGCCATATCCTGCATACAAGGACTCTGAACTGCCATGGTTAGGCAAAGTTCCGCAGCATTGGGAGACAAAGCGCTTAAAATACGTAGCACCTATGTCTAGAGTAAAATTAGCCGAGCAGCCCGCAGACCTTCCTTACTTGGGACTCGAACATATCGAGGCCAAAACAGGTCAAGTGTTGCTTAACGATCTAGCAGAGCATGTTGAAAGCGCTGTGAGCCTCTTTGACAAGGGAAATGTGCTTTTCAGTAAGCTCAGACCGTATCTGGCCAAGGTTGCACTCGCGGAATTTCGGGGAACTTGCACAACGGAATTGTTGGTCTTTCAACCGGGGAAGCTGATAGATAGTAAGTTTCTTTTCTATCGGCTCCTTTCACAAGATTTTATCGCGTTCGCTAACTCTATGACTTATGGGGCAAAAATGCCTCGTGCCAGTAGCGAACAAATCAGCAATGCTGTCATCTCATTCCCGGCTCTCTCCGAACAAAAAGTCATCACGCAGTTACTCGATTATAAGTTATGCGAAATTGACGATTTTATCAAGACTAAGCAAAGTCTTATTGATCTATTAAATGAGCAGAAAATGGTTCTTACGCATAACGCCATTACTCATGGCATCAATGCTCATGTAAGACTGAAACCCTCTGGCGTCAGATGGCTTGGCGAGATTCCTGAACATTGGGAGGTAAAACGTGCAAGGTACTACTTTAGAGAGATCGATGAGCGGTCCGCTACAGGCAATGAGGAACTGCTCTCTGTCTCTCATATTACAGGAGTAACTCCCAGAAGTGAGAAAAATGTCACGATGTTTCTAGCTGAATCTTATGAGGGCTATAAGATGTGCCAAGCAGGCGATCTCGTTATCAATATCATGTGGGCATGGATGGGAGCATTAGGAGTTTCAGCATATAGTGGCATTGTCAGTTCCTCTTACGGCATCTATCGACAAAAGCAGAAATTCTTTCATTGGCGCTACCTGGACTACCTGCTCAAATTGAAGCCTTATGTGGCTGAGTTCACTGCCCGTTCCACAGGTATTCATTCATCACGTCTGCGCATGTATACCGATGATTTCTTTGACATCCCTATTATTCGACCACCACTGGCTGAACAAGAAAGGATTGTGTGTTCCATTGAGCAGGAACATGCCCCTATCGATCATGCAATCTCGGTAGCAGCGCGTGAGATTGCATTGGTTCAGGAGTTTCGGACGGCGCTTATTTCTCATGTTATTACTGGCAAAGTTGACGTGCGTACTCGTTGAGAGTACGGACTCATCAAACGCTGATAACCGAGGGCATTGCCCTCAACGCAAAGAAAACGCATACAGCTTGCGATCTACCGAACCGATATAAACGAAGCCATTCACGACAGCTGGTGAGGAGTAGATTATATCGCCCAGCGGTGAAGAGACCCACCTCTGTTGTCCTGTGGTAGCATCAAAGGCATACAACTTCTTGTCAAAGGAAGCAATGTAGACGAGGCCATTCACAACAGTTGGCGAGGAGAAGATGACATCGCCCAGCGGTGAAGAGACCCACCTCTGTTGTCCAGTGGCAGCATCAAAGGCATAGAGGCTATGGTCCCCAGAACCAATATAAACGAGACCATTCGCAACGGCTGGTGAAGAATCGATGAGATTACCCGTAGAAGCTGCCCACTGCTGTAGCCCGCTGGTGGCATCGAAGGCATACAGCTTGTGATCCTCTGAAGCGATATACACAAAGCCATTCGCAATGGCTGGCGAGGAGATGATATTGCCCCCCACAGGAGATGAAGCCCACTTCTGCTGTCCAGTAGCGGCATCAAAGGCATACAGCTTGTGATCCTCTGAGGCGACATACACAAAACCATTCGCAACAGCTGGTGAGGAGGCGATATAGTTTCCCGTAGGAGCAGAGACCCACTTCTGCTGTCCGTTAGCAGCATCCAAGGCATACAGTTTATAATCAGCAGAGCCGACATAAATAACACCATTCGAGACAGTTGGCGATGAATCAACGATATCGCCTGTAGCAACGACCCATCTCTGTAGCCCACTTGCGGCATCGAAGGCATACAGTTTACCGTTCTTGCAGCCAATATAGACCAGATCACCCATGACCGCTGGCGAGGAGAAGATGGGGCTGCCAGTAGGAGCAGAGGCCCACTGCTGTTGGCCAGTAGTAGCATTGAAGGCATACAGTTCACCATCATAGGAGCCGACATAAACGAGACCATTCGCAACAGTCGGCGAGGAGGCGATAGAGTTTCCCGCAGGAGTGGCCCACGCCTGATGTAATTGCGAGACATTACCCGCATTCAGTATACGCTCATAGGGATTAGTACGGGTATGTTGCGTATCGAAACCGAACATGATGCCATGTTGAGATACGTAGCTGTTATAACCATCCACAGCTGCTTTTACTGTTGCAGTGGAAACCGCGCTGGCCGTGGCGGTGGAAGCTGCCCCGGCTATGGCAGTGGCCTCATTGTGCGTCCGTGCTGTAGGAGTGGCTACCAGACGAGATGCATTCACTCGCCAAGCATATGTTCCCACACCTGCTGCTAGCAAGAGCAAGATCAGCACCAACAGTAGTGCACTATATCCTTTTGAGAGGCCTGGTTTGCGCACGGGTTGAACAATACTGATTCCCGCTGAACGCATGGTCAGTGGCTCTACTGGCCAGTTGGGTGAGCTTGGGGTGTGCTTGTCATACGAGGCCAACCTCCCATGGCTTTCCTGTGCAAGTAGTCTGAGCGGTTCATCCGTCACGGTTGGAGGCGTGAGAGAAATGGGTGACATTGCCAGAGGAGCAGATGCAATGGTCTGGGGCAGAGGTGCTGTAGGAGGCTGCTTTACTAGTGCATGAGGAGCAGATCGGTGCAGCGATGGTGGTGCGCAAGCCTGTTGCAACGCATTAACAAAGGCTTGCACGGAAGTAAAGCGCTCTTTTGGATCTTTGGCGAGTGCTGTGAAAAGGACCTCTTCCACTTCGTGCGGCAAGCCAGCGACCTGCTCTACAAGCGACGGAGGCCGCATCGTGGCATGCTGCATCGCTATCTCAACAGCAGTGCCCTGAAAGGGACAGTGACCCGTCAACCACTCATAGATCACAACCCCCAGGGCATACTGATCACTAGCTGCCTTGGGGTGGCCTTGCAGTTGTTCCGGGGCCATATACGAGATAGTGCCTCCAATGCCCACGTTCGCACTCACCGAGTCTGTGCTCTGGGCGCTTGTGGCAATGCCAAAATCGGAGAGGAGCAACACATCATCAGAACGCAGCAACATGTTTTCCGGCTTGACATCACGATGAACGAGATGTTGTTCGTGAGCATACTGCAAAGCGGCGGCCACTTGAGTAGCATAGTCAAGGATAGTGAGCAACGGCAGGCGGGAGCCTTTGGCATGGCGGTCACGTAAGGTGCCCTTGGGGGCATACTCCATCACCAGGAACGGTTCATCCTGACGGCTAAGTCCAAAATCGAGTAAGGGCATGATGTGAAGGTGACGTAGACGAAACATACGCGCTTCATTGAGAAAGGAGCGCCAATCGTCGGGCTTGGTCAAGCGCATCTGAAGCACTTTGATGGCTACGCGATTGTGATCACGTGTGTGCTCAGCCAAGTAGACATTGCCAAAACCACCACCGCCAAGCCACTGGACCAAGCGATAGTCGCCAATGTTCTGTCCAATGCGTTCTTGATGCTCTTTCATGTCCTATTCTCTCGTTGACATAGTTAACTTCATCTATTTTATACTTATTCTAGAGTAGGCGAATTACGCCGTTTTGTCAAGCGAGACAGCTTACCTGCTCTACAGGGTGAGATTGTAGGAAAAGGAGGGTGGGAAAATCGCGCACAATTTTCCCACCCTCGCTTTCCTACAATCTCACCCTGTAGACAAAGATCACAAGAACCACTAAAATAGAAGGTGCATTCCGACGTATGACGTGAAGTCAATAATATTGGTACAGGGGAGATCGCGCATGAGCAAGATTAAAATGCGCTGCATCACTTGCGGCAAGTGGTTTCAGTCGGCAAATGCTAAAGAAGTAACTTGCCCAGACTGCATGCAGAAAGCTAGAAAAGAAAAGCTGGCGTCAAAAAACGCGCCACCTAGCAACAAACCAACAGGTACAATTGGACAAAATACCGGCAATATAACCCCTTCTCGTCCTATCGCACCACCGCCCAAGCCTAAGCCAGCGCAGGGTGGCACAAGCCATTGGTTCGATTCACTTTCCGATGTCAAAGTTGGTCAACCAGACCAGCCAACACGACCTAAACCACCTTCATCCCCTGCACCACGGGAGAACCGCAGCGGTCCAGGTGCCTATCGCGGTCCCGCCAGCACCAGTGCAGGTCCAGGAAGTCAGCGCGAAGAGCGCGGCCCTGGTGCATACCGCGAGGGTGGCAACCGGGGCGTTTCCCATCGAGATGCAGACAGCCGTGGCCCTGCTGCCCACCATACAGGGGGGACTGGTTATGCTGGCCCTAGCGGCCCACGCCCACCACGCCCACCCTTGGAGAGTCGCGGACCACGTCCAGATCGACCGCCACGCCCAGGTGGACAGGGTGGACCAGCCGCTCACAAACCAAGACCAAAGGCCAAGACGCCACATCCACCAGCACCACCTAAACCAAAGAAAGAGAAAACACCACCACCACCACCGTTCGTGCCAACAGCAGAACAGATCGCACAGGTGGAGATGCGGTATCTCGAACTGGCAACACCCACTGAGTTTGATGGCATTCGCACTCAGATCTCCAAAGAACTGAGTATTCCCAAAAAGGCCGTCAAGGACATTATCAAAGATCTACGTGCACGCCAGGGCATTCCAAGCTGGTGGGAAGTACAAACCTATAAAGGGAGCGAGGAAGAACTGGAAACGATTAAAACAGCCTACGAACCATGGTTGCCACTCCCACCCATAGGTGTACACAAACAAATTGCCGAACAGCTCTCGCTCAAGCCAGGTGTTGTTTATCAGGCAATCAAAGCTATTCGCTCAGAGCTGAATCTACCACAATACAACGACCCGTCTCTGCATGGGATAGAACTTCACCCCAAGAAGCAGAACGAGCAACCAGCTCCAAGCGAAGGAAGCGAGCCGCCTCCAGCTACGGAAACGGTTCCAGCGCAAGAAGCAGCGGTAACAGTCCCAGCACAAGAAGTTGCACTTGCTGTAAGTGAGGCAAGTAGCAATATAGCTGCGGGACACGAAACGCAGGAGTAGCAGACATACAATTATGGCGAGTGTATTTTGCTCATAGCAGCAGAATACACTCTCCCTTCTCACCCAAAACAACCAGGATATGAGAATGATATAATGGAAGATTGTTTATTTTGTAAAATCGCAACCGGACAGATACCGAGTACCATCGTATACCAGGATGACCAGATAGTAGCCTTTAAGGATATTAACCCACAGGCTCCTCACCACATCCTGCTCATACCCAAGCGGCACATTACCTCGATGGATCATGTGACGAAGGAAGATGGTCAACTCTCACCAATGTTGGTCGCGATGCCGGGCAATCCGTCTTTCATCTGCACTTTCACCTGTTGGGTGGACGCTCGCTAGGGTGGCCTCCCGGATAAAGTGCGCGAAGGTAGCAGTGATTTCATGCGTATTGCGATTGATTATACAGCGGCAATTCGCCAGGGAGCGGGCATCGGCACATATGCGCGCAACCTGGTTGCCGCCATGCTAGCACAGGACAGTAACAACCAGTACAAGCTCCTCAGCAGTGGACACCCCACCACGGAGCATCCCTTTCCCAGGGCAGAGAATGTTCGTGGACAGAGTATTTTTATCCCCGACCGCTATCTGAATATCCTCTGGTATCGTTGGCGAGCACCACTGCCCGCAACCTTGTTCTCAGGTCCGGTCGATATCTATCATGGCCCAGATTTCGTCCTGCCACCGCTCGGCAAAAAGGTGCGCAAGGTAGTGACCATCCATGACCTCGCCTTTCTGGAACATCCTGAATATGCAGTCCCCTCGCTGGCGGCCTATCTCAAAAAAGTTGTGCCGGAGGCCGTGGCAGCGGCTAATGTGGTTGCTGCCGTCTCTACGGAGGTCCAGCGAACACTGATTGAACACTTGCAGGTACCGCCGGAGAAACTCACGGTCATTCCTAATGGCGTCGGACCACATTTCCGTCGCATCACAGACCCGCTCATTCTCAATGCTGCACGCCATAAGTTTGGCCTGAAACACCCTCTGCTACTGGCTGTAGGGACGATGGAACCTCGCAAAAATCACCTCGGTCTGATTAAGGCTTTTCATATGGCACGGCAACAGAAACAAGGACCAGCTATGCTCGCTATCGTCGGTGGGCCGGGCTGGCTCTACGATGAGACACGCAAGCTGGTCAGTGATTTGCAGCTGGAGCACAAGGTGCGTTTTCTGGGACGCGTGAGCGACCTGGAGTTAATTACACTCTATAGCATAGCCGATAGCTTTGCCTTCCCGTCATTCTTTGAAGGCTTTGGGATACCACCTATCGAGGCGATGGCTTGCGGCACCCCTGTCATTACCTCAAAGACCTCATCACTACCAGAGGTTGTCGGCGATGCAGCCCTCCTGGTCGATCCCAGCGATATTGCTGATATAGCGCAGGCCATAGTACGTTTAACACAAGATGCAGATCTGTGCGCGACGTTACAACAAAAGGGCTATCAGCGGGCAAAAGAATTTACTTGGGAGAAATCTGCCTATAAAATGCTTAATCTCTACCAACGGCTCTACCATGGAGAAAGCGACTTCTCCACAAAGGAATACACTTTATGAAAATAGGTATGAATGCGCTCTTTTTTCAATTTCCCGCCACGGGTAGTGGACAATATATGCTCCATCTTCTCTCAGCATTGAAAGCCATCGATAATACCAATGAATACGTGCTGTTCGGGCCGCGACCAGTTGCAGATAAAGACCTGTCTCCTATCACCTTCCCTTATCAGGTACAGCCTGTTCCCGGCTTCGCACAGAGGAATAAAAACATCGAGAAGCTACTATGGGAACAACTCACAGCGCCAGCAGCAGCGCGTAAAGCAGGTGTAGATATCTTGCATATCCCCTATTTTGCTCCACCACTGCTAGCAGGCCAGCCAACTGTCGCTACTATCCATGATGTTATTCCCATGCGGCTTCCTGCCTATCAGCCCGATGGTAAAGTGAAGGCATACATGCGACTGGTCAGTCGTGCCTCTCACAATACCAAATGATCATTACGATTTCGCAACATGCCAAACAAGATATCATGGATCTGCTCAAACTGCCCGCTGAACGTATTCGTGTCATCTATCAGGCCGCCGGTGATGAATATCAGCCGGTGACTGATCCTGAACAACACGTGGCAGCTCGCGCTCGCTATGGTGTTGGTGAGCGTTACATTTTCTACCTGGGCGGACTGGATCAGCGCAAAAACATTCCACAACTGATACGCGCCTTTAGCCAACTGTATCAGCAGATTGGCGATCCCCACCTGCAATTGCTTATTTCGGGTAATCCCGATAAACATACAGGGCCGCTGTTCCCTGATCCGCGACCCATCGCGGCTGAGCTAGGCATGGAGAAGCAGATTATTATGCGCTTTGTTGAAGACGAAGACAAACCAGTAATGTATAGTGGAGCTAGCCTGTTTGTCTTCCCTTCGCTCTATGAAGGATTTGGACTGGACCCATTAGAAGCCATGGCCTGTGGCGCGCCAGTGGTCTGCTCTAATCGCACCTCACTACCAGAAGTGGTAGGCGACGCCGCCATCACTGTTGATCCAGCAGATCTTAGCGCCCTGGTTAGCGCCATGCATAGCGTCTTGACCAATAATGAGTTACAGGCAGATCTACGCGCCCGTTCACTCAAGCGAGCAGCACTATTCAGTTGGCAGAGGACCGCTGAAGAAACGCTCGCTGTCTATGAAGAAACGTTAGCCCGGTCAAAAGCACAAAGGAAGAAATAAGAAGAACAACTATGCGTGTATTAATGATTTCTAAAGCGCTTGTTGCAGGAACCTCGCAACGCAAACTAGAAGAATTAGCCAAATGTCCCGGCGTAGAACTGACACTCGTCACGCCGCCTTACTGGCAGAGCGATGATGGTAGTAAACAAGAACTCGAACAGCTCTACACCTCTGGCTATAAGATGATTATCGCCAATATGGCCCTCAATGGCAACTTCCATCTACACTACTATCCCCAACTCTCTCAGATTATGCGTGAGATCCAGCCAGACATTGTGCATATCGATGAGGAACCCTATAATCTTGCCACCTTCCAGGCCATGCGCCTAGCTGTACTCCAGAAGGCTCGTGCATTGTTCTTCACCTGGCAGAATCTCTATCGCAGCTATCCACCACCATTTCGCCAGTTTGAGCTGTACAATTACAGACATACCGCCATGGCCTTGACGGGCAACCGGGCGGCGGCAGAAGTACTGAAACGCAAAGGTTACACGGGAGAGTACCGCGTTATCCCGCAGTTTGGCTTTGATACTGAGATCTACAGTCGCAGCACACCAAGACTACCACGCGCAACAGAAGCACCTTTCACCCTCGGCTTTATCGGTCGTCTTAAAGAAGAAAAAGGACTCTCATTGATTGTCGAAGCGCTCTCGTACCTACCGGACTATTGTCGTGCGGTCTTTGTTGGCCATGGCCCGATGAAGACGGCATTAGAAGAGCAAGCAGCGCGCCTGGGAGTCACTGACCGCGTGATCTTCAAACCCGGCGTGCCAACATACCAGGTGCCCCAAGAGATGGAACAATGCGACGTATTTGTCCTGCCCTCGCTGACACGCTCCAACTGGATGGAACAATTCGGTCGTGTCCTACCCGAAGCCATGTCCTGCGAGACGCCCGTGATTGGCTCAAACAGCGGTGAAATTCCCTACGTCATTGGTGACGCCGGTCTTGTCTTCCCAGAAGGAGATGCGAGGGCACTAAGCGAATGTGTCCGTAAGCTGCTCGACAATCCACAGCTCTACGCAGATCTGACCAGACGTGGCCGCCAACGTGTGCTCGAAAACTATACACAAGGCCAAATAGCACGCCAGACCTATGAGGTCTATCGGGAGATCCTCAAAACGCCGGTTCTGCGAAGCAAATAACGCACAGCGGCAAGGTGGAAGATCTGCTATAACTGCGGAGGTTTAGGTACATATGTCCCATCGTTGGGAAGCCAGGGAATGCATAATCTCTGGCTCTTGCTGTTGCGCGTTGACAGGCTATCTCATCACCCAAACATCGCACTGTTCTTCGTTTGTAGAAGTGTAGGGAGAAACTGCATACGCATGCCAGTGGGCACAAGCAATATCGCTGTGAAGAACACTCGTCATTCGGCTGACAAACTGGGTGGCAACGGGCAACCTAGCATAGCCCTCTTACCTTAATTATCAGCCGTTATCTTGACGGTATTCAATGAATCATGCTAAGAAGACAGTGTAGACTATTGAAGACTTTCTTTCATTGACTCAATAAGCGCTACTACTGCATTGATACATTTAAATCTTTTTTTTACATGAAAAATATACTGTCTTACTTTGTGAGGAGTGCATGCAACAAGATAAGCAAAACGAGCGTACATCGTTACTAGCAGCAAAAAGTGCGGGTGGGCTGATCAAGCGCCCATTGCCATTTCTTGATCACGAGGCACAGGAGACAGAGCGTACCAGTGACGAGCATAATCAACTGGATGTTGCAGCCTTACCAACAAGACACTTAGGACCAATCTCCCTCTATGAAAGCACACACCGCAAAAGGATAGCACCAATCTCATTGACACCATACGACTATCAGCAAATCGATGAGGAGATAGAAGACAGTGTCGATCTGAGCCGCATGAGCACGGTGCAATTGATGCAGCTGAGTGGGAGGATGCATGCTATATCTATGCCGCTGCCAGCCATCGACATAACACAAGCCACAACTGGCGCGCTTGCTACATTCAATGCAGCTGGACAGGCAATACGTGGCCAGACGTTATCTCTTTCGCCGCTGCCTGCACATGCTAAACCCCAGCCCAAGTGGAAACAATATCTCAATAACCCAATCATTAAAGGTCTCATTGGTCTTGCTGTCGGCGTGCTCATCATTCTGCTGATGAGCCGTATGATTGATTTTAAATCTACTGCACGGGTCATCCAGGATCACCTGACAACACCGATGGGCATATTACATACCTGTCTTGCCGGTTTAGCATTTACTGGTGCATTCAGCTTGCGAGGCGCGCGCTGGAAACTCTTCTTGGATCGCATTGAGAAGGTGAACGTCATAAAGATCATCCGTATCTACTGGATTGGCGTCTTCATTAACTTCTTGTTGCCAGTGCAGGGTGGCGAGCTAGCGAAAAGCATCATGCTCAAACGGGTAACGGGTATTCCGGTCAGTCAATCACTGCCAACGGTGGCGATGGATAAGGCGCTCGACTTGATGCCAGTGCTCTTCATTATTGCGATTGTACCGTTTATCCCCGGCATACATATGGATATCACCCTCTGGCTGATCCTTGGCTTTGTGGGAAGCATCCTGCTGGGCCTAGTCATCGTAGTGGCCCTGACGGCCTGGAATCGCAATGCGGCTACTGCCTTGATCAACTTTTTTCTGCGCTTGCTCCCTAAAGGGCTTGGCGGAAAAATCGAGGGATTTGCCATGGGCTTTGTAGACTCCCTGCTGGCTGGTGCGAGTAGGCCCAAATCCTTCATTCCGGCCATCTTCTTTACAGCGCTGGCGATATTGTGCGAAGGTCTCTTTGCATGGGAAGGCTTCCATGCCGTTGGTCTCAATACGATGGGACTTGGTCTCGCCATCTTCGGTTATACCGTCTACACGCTGTTCTCCATTCTCCCGACGCCGCCTATGGGTGTGGGTACCAATGAGGGCGCGAAAACGATTGTGTTTGTCTCGCTCTTAGGCTTTAATGCCGTGCAGGTCAACGCCATGGCGATCCTGGTGCATCCGGTCTGTGCATTCCTCATGACGGCCATTGGTCTGATCTCGCTACGCACGTTGGGGTTGACACTCTCTAGCGTGCTTAATAAGCATGAAAGTAATGAGCCTCGTAATGAGATTAAGCAAGCAGCTTTAGTGAAGTGAGATAAGAAAAAAGAGGGAGGCAGGATTTGTAGGTAAATCCTGCCTCCCTCTTTTTGTTCACCTGAGCGAGATAAAAAGGCTACGTTGTACAATGTTAATAGCCCAGTCAACATCTGCAAGAGCAAGGAATTTTACAAGACGAGGTACAACAAGTTCATGAGTGATGATCCGATGATGGTTTTTGCGGGCAGTGGTAGCCCAATACTGACAGCACGCATTTGCCAATACTTGCACATTCCACAAGGGCACAACGAAACGCTCCACTTCTCAGACGGCAATACGTTTGTACGCATTCTAGAGAATGTGCGAGGACGCCACATCTACGTAGTACAATCAACAGTCTTTCCTACTAACGATAACTTCATGGAGCTATTATTCTGGATCGATGCCTTCAAACGTGCAGGAGCAGAATCGGTGACAGCCGTTATTCCTTACTTCAGCTATGCCAAAGGCGACAAAAAGGATGAACCCCGCGTCTCCATTCGCGCTCGTGTGTGCGCCGACGCTATCGAGATTGCAGGAGCCGACCGTGTGCTGACGATGGATCTCCATGCACCTCAGATCCAGGGCTTTTTTCATGTGCCAGTCGATAACCTGTATGCGCTACCGCTCATGTGCGACCGCATCAAGCAACTAGAACTACAGAATGTGGTGGTCGTTTCGCCTGACGTAGGTTTTGCCAAGCAAGCACGAAGTTATGCCTCTAGCCTGGGTACCCCCATCGCTATTGCCGATAAAGAACGCATAGCACACGATGAACGCGCTTGTGTGCTACAGATCATCGGCGATGTAGGAGGACGGACAGCCGTTATCGTCGATGACTTCACTATCTCAGGGGGCACGCTCGCTGGCGTCTCAGCACAGCTCATCGAGCATGGCGCACTTGAGGTTTATGCGGCAGTTACGCATGGCGTGCTGACCAAAAGAGCTGTCACCATGATCGATGACAGCCCAATAAAAAAACTCTTCATTACAGATACAGTAGAAAACCAGCCCACAAAGTTCTCCAGCAAGATTGAGGTGATATCCGTCGCACCATTGTTTGCGGAAGCCATTAAACGTATCCATAACCGCGAGAGTATCAGTGAAATGTTCAATTGATAGTCACTTATCAAGTACCAGCAACTTAAAACAGCCAATTGCCCTTAATGACCGTTTTAAATTTTGCGTGTCTTTATATCCTTATATCTTTTATATCTGTTCTTAACAAATCATTAATCATAGCTTAAAGATTATTGTATACTCTTATTATGAGACAGAGTAAGAAATCAATGCGTTCCCCAATACAATACATGATAGGCATAGCGCTATGAGCAAAGTACCAAACAGGTTATTTGTACGCCTCTCTCAATATGCACGTCATTTGACCGAGCAGTCCCACCTGCCCAGCGAAAACCGGCAGGAACATAGCCATCTCAGCGATTTTTTGCTCAACTTCTCGGTAGGACATCGGATTCTGCTGGGCTTTCTGACTGCGGCCATCCTCACCACCTTGGCAATGGGTATTACCACCCTGCAACATGCTCAATTTCTCGAAAAACAAGCCAATTTTTACCAGAACCTTATTCCAGCTGGCAGCCTCTTAGCCAGAGGAAGCAATATATTGACTTTGACGAATATTGAAGTTCACGGAGCACTCAACGATGCCCAAACGAAGCTCTCACAAGAAACGCTCGACCAAGATATACAAATTGCCCAAGAACTGACACGACACTATCAAGACATTCTCGATAGCTATAAAAAACACTACATGCTCAATCAGCAACCAGAGCAAGTGGCTCTGCTCCTCGAAGCTAGCCATGAACATCAAGTCACGCAGCAAGTAGCACTGGTAGGCAGTGCCATCCGCACATGGCAACTCTATAAAGAATATCAGAGCCAGATGTTCAATGACATTCTGCATGGCTCCCTATTGGAAGCTCAACGTCTGGAACGCTTGCAATGCGAGCCTATCCATGCAGATGCATTAAGTGCACTACATGGCTTAATGCAATTTCATGAACAACTTACCTCTTCTATACGCGATACGACCAACGTGCAAGAGAGAGATCAGCTTATTATGACCATCAGCTGCGCGTTCGTTGCTTGCATCGGTATCATAGTGGCAGGGTTAATGATCAGTAGCACTTTTGTGCGCCGTTTACGCCAGCTGCGCAGCGTGACGCAAGCCGTCGAGCAGGGTAAGCTGGATACACGCCTACCAGTTGTAGGACACGACGAAATTACTGAGCTGGCCGCTTCAGTGAATGCCATGCTCGAAACTATGGTCGCAGATGCCATGGCCCATGAACAGCAACGTCAGCTTGCCGAATTCAAAGACCAATTCATCATGAATGTGAGTCATGAGTTACGCACGCCTCTCACTCAAGTCTATGGATTTTTAGAATTATTGTTTGATTATCACGGACAGCTAGACGAGATGACCGTATTGAACTTCCTGCGCCGCGCCAAGTGTGGTTGCCAGGAACTGATCCATCTGGTGAATAGTATTCTAGATGCAACGCTTGCCAGTAGTGACGCTACCGCACCCCAACCGGAAGAAATTGCCGTAGCTGCACTTGCTCGCCAAGTCATCGATCAATTCGATCCTCTCTCTGCAAACAACCATCAGATACAGCTTACGATTCCTGATACGATCAGTGTCGTTGCTGACGAACAGTACTTCCGCCAGATTCTCCGCAATCTTATCTCTAATGGGTGCAAATATACCCCCAAATACACCAAGATTACGCTGGAGGCCGAACTGAGCTTCCCACCGGCACACGACATAAAAGCAAGACCCCAGGTGTGTATTACAGTGAGAGATACCGGCCCTGGCATTCCGCCTGACGAGATATCACAGCTCTTCCATCGCTTTGTACGTTTGAAACGCGATGTCTCCAGTTCAGTACGCGGCACCGGTTTAGGACTTTACGTTTGCAAGCAACTGGTAGAAGCCATGAAGGGGAAAATATGGGTAGAGAGCACAGGCATCGAGGGAGAAGGGTGCCGCTTCTGTTTCACCCTACCAGCCACAAATGCAACCGTTCACGCTTATACAACTGCTGAGACCAGTATGGGAACTTGTTCGGATCTGACCAACGTGGCAGTTACTTGAAACAATAACCAATACCTCGTACCGTATGAATAAATTTTGGGTTTTTTGGATCTTCCTCGATATTCTCGCGTAGCCAGTGAATATGTACATCGAGCGTACGAGGATCGCCAATATAGTCATGACCCCACACATAGCGCAGCAATTGATCACGCGTCAGTATAATACCCCGATTGCGCACCAGATATAATAGTAACTCAAACTGGCGATAGGTTAAATCAATCCGTCGTCCACGGCATGTTACACGCCGCCCGGTTATATCGATCTCCAGCGGCTCAATCGTGAGCTGCGTCTTGGGAGCTGCATCCATGTCAAGAACTTCCGACGAGCCGCCCTCAGTATCTTCAGAAGTATTGGAGGTAAAGCGTGAACGACGCAGGAGCGCCCGCACGCGCGCTAACAATTCGCGTCGCTCAAAAGGCTTAGTGACATAATCATCGGCTCCAGCATCCAGACCAACCTCTTTATCAAGTTCGTTACCACGAGCCGTCAGCATAATGATGGGAAGGGTCGCCACACTACTCGTACGACGCACTTGGCGACACACATCTAACCCATTCATCTTAGGCAAGGCAACATCGAGGATAAGCAAATCTGGTGGATCTTCCCGGATAATCTTGAGCGCACTCACACCATCTGTAACAGCATCAACGTCATAGCCGTTCCACTTTAAATTATATGTTAAGGCCTCTGCCACGGCATCGTCATCTTCAACAATCAAGATTCTCTTCATCATTACACCTCACGATAGGCTGTATGTGGCACCATCACGACGAGACAAGCATCTCGTCTTCGCTGACTAAATATTCCTTTTTTTGTCCCAGCTATTCTTAGTTATACCACACATTAAACACTTATTAAATTTCTCATCGCAACTCTGAAGATACTTACCCATACTACCTTTCCTTCGCTTCACAAACAAGAGCTGTCATTAGTGATCCACGTGATTATTTGCAATGTATACTATTGTAAAGATATACTGCCACTAAGATTACCTTGAATCACACAGCAGTAGGTGCCCTATCCCTAATGTCTCTTGGTACCAGCGCAAAACGATGGAGGCCCATTTGCAGTAAGAAAGAGAGCCAGATGCAAGCTATTCGTGGTATAGTTCCTAAAAGTATCGAGTTTTCGGACGCCGTATTCAAGGAGCTAGCAGCGGGCTAGGCTAGTCCTAGCAGCAGTTCGCCAGGTGATCACACCTTCAGATGTTTGTTCCAGTCGGAAGCACTGTGGTTCCAGTTTAAGGGTAGCCGAAAGGTGAAAGTGATTGGAGCACGACAAGCCTGATGAACAATCGCAAGGAGCAATTCACTCTTGACAGAGGAGGGCTTACAGTCAGATGTCTGTCTATGTTAAAAATCACGATGGGGCAACACTCATGCCCTGCACAGAGGCCAAAGCACGCAAGTTGCTGGAAGCAAAGAAAGCTAAGATCGTGGACTATCGTCCTTTCACCATCCAACTGAGTTGGCAGTGCGAGGGACACATTCAAGATGTCACGTGTGGGATCGATAAAGGCAGCAGTGTCACGGGTCTTGCCTGTGTTGGCAATGGCAAAGTGCTGCTGGCCGCAGAGATCCATCATCGTAAGGATGTTACCGACAAAATGCAGGATCGACGGGATCGGCGTAAAAGCCGCCGGGCACGTCGCTGGTATCGGCCTTGTCGGTTTCTCAATCGTGGTAGCAGTAAACGTAGTGGACGCTTGCCCCCCTCGATCAAGACCAACGCAGAGGAGGTCATCCGCGTAGTAGGGAGCATTCCTTTGCCGATCAGTTCACTGGTGATCGAGGATGTGCAGGTAGACATTGCTCGCTTAAACAACCCAAAACTCAAAGGGAGCCAGTACCAAGATCCAAGCAGGCTTGATGAAAACCTGCGCATGGCATGTTTAATGCGCGATGGCTATTGCTGCCAGTACTGCCACAAACGAGGAGTGCGTTTAGAAGCCCATCACATCCAGTTTGTGAGCCAGGGCGGCAAAGATAACCTCTGCAACCTGCTCACCCTCTGCGAGGGTTGCCACCATCGTTTGCATCAGGGCAAAATCAGGCTCAACGTCACGGGGGTTAGCAGCCATCTCGACCAGATCGCTCAGCGTAGCATGCAAGGAAAGAGCCATGTGTATGCCAGGCTTGGGACCTTTGCTCCATTGATCACAGTCTTTGGCTACCAAACTTGCGCCTACAGGAAATATAGAAACTTGCCAAAAACGCATATTATCGACGCCTTGTGCATCGCAACTCTTGGAACGGGCGAAGTGGTTGCTGTACCGGAGAAGAACGTGTATCACATCCGCTTTCGTCCCAGGCAAACACGCAAGCGCTATCACAGTCAGTCCCAAAAAGGGAAAGGCCGCGTTAAGTACCAAGTCAATGAGCAGTTACAAGGCTTTCGCAAAGGAGACCTAGTCCTGGTCAAAAGCAAATATGTCAAGCTGATTCACTCCATCTATTCCAATGGCTACCTAGCCTTTCCGCGTGTGAAGGGAGAACCCAATCAGGCGCTCCCACGAGATTGTCGCATCTTAGAACAAGAAGGAACGATTTTATGGGAAAAGGTGGGATAAAAACGCCATGTTTGTCCATGCTTGTCCACGTTTGCTAAAACGGGTTTCAATACTTCTCGACATCGATGGCGTGCTGCACGTAAGTATGCAGCCTATCCCAGGAGCAGCTGAAACGCTCACCTGGCTGGAGCAGCAAGGCTACGCCACACGGCTGATTACTAACACGACAACACAGTCGCGCGCGACACTCGCGCAGCGTCTACGACAAATTGGACTGCCAGTCCACGAACATCAACTGCTGACAGCGCCGGTAGCCACAGCCAATTACATCCGTCAGCACTTTGCAGGGAAACGCTGCTGGCTCATTACCAAAGGCGATACAGCACAGGATTTCAGCGACATTGAACTTGTCGAAACACAGGCAGACCTCATTGTCATAGGTGGCGCGGAAGAACTTCTCTCCTATGAGACAATGAATGCCGCTTTTCGTATGCTTATGGAAGGCGCAACATTACTGGCTATGCACACCAACCTCTACTGGCGTACGAGGACTGGTCTACAACTGGATAGCGGAGCATTTATTAAAGCATTAGAGATCGCCACAGGCAAGAAGGCCATTATCATAGGCAAACCTGAGCCAGCTTTCTTTGCACAAGCCCTACAAGCGCTCGCCGTCAACCCTGCGGAAGCCATTATGGTTGGGGACGATATCGAAAACGACATCGGTGGCGCACAAAGAGCGCATATACCGGGCATCTTTGTTTGTACAGGGAAGCATAGCAGCAATTCGCCTTTACTAAAAAGCATTCAGCCGACCGCCATCCTCTCATCCATTGCAGACTTGCCAGCATGGCTAGAAAATAATAGCTAGAAAGAACGTTTATGCAAGAGTCACCAAGAAAATCGTATAGATGAGGAGACGCAAGTTTTTCTCCTCAACAATGGTTTTGCCTAGTACCCACTACCCATAAAGTGAGCATTTCGTAAAGCAATCCGTTCTTATGATCATGAGAGTCTAAGCGAGAGACAAGTAACTATCATGACACAACAGGACAGATGGTGTATAATGAAGCCGCTAATAGTAGCTGAATTAACGAGGAGTCACACCCATGAACGGCGACATGATTGGTCGCGTCGTCAAAGGCCGCTATAAACTCATTGATGAACGAGGGCGCGGCAGTTTTGCCACGGTCTATATTGTGCGGGACTTGGAGAACAATCGTATCTACGCCGTGAAAGTGATGCATCTGGAACTTTTGAACGAAGATGAGTATTTGGCTCGTTTTCAACGCGAAGCTCATATCTTAGCAGGGCTGAATGATTCGCATATCGTGCGCATCACGGATTATGGGCAAGACAACAATACGAATTTTATCGTTATGGACTATATCGATGGCCAAAGCTTGAAGTACCATATGATCAATGCTGGTCAGATGGACCCATTAACTGCCTTAAACTATGTACACCAAATTGCCGAGGGACTGAGCACTGCTTATAAACAAGGAGTAGTGCATCGCGATATAAAACCACAAAATATCCTTCTTAACACCAAGGATGTTATTAAAATTACCGACTTTGGCTTAGCACGAGGTCGGGATACTGTTACGTTGACACAATCTAATGTATTCATGGGCACAGCCTACTATATCTCGCCGGAACAGGCGGAAAGTGGCCGTTTGGCAGACACCCGCTCCGATCTTTACTCAGCAGCAATAGTTTTGTTTGAAATGCTGGCAGGCCGTCCCCCTTTTCAGGGCGAAACGGCGGTTGACATTGTGATCAAACATATGAAAGAGAAGGTGCCTTCCATCTGCCGCTTGCGCTCCGATCTACCAGGGGAGGTAGACCTATTCATGCAAAAAGCGATCGCAAAGTCGCCAGCAGATCGTTACGCAACACCGCAAGAGTTCCTGGCCGCACTAGAACAATTACAAGATCTGTTTCAAGCCATGCCACAACCTGTCAGGCGCATCCCAGGGCCCGGACCAGAACAGCCGCGCCCAACCGAGAGTCCGGCCCAACCAACACAGCCAAAGGAAGCGCGGATTATCATTCTCTCTACTGGGCAGTCTATTCTCCTGCAAGGAGATCTGAAGGTTGTAGGAAGGCAAGACCCAACGCTAGGGATATACCCAGAGATTAGTCTCCGGGATAAAACAGTAGGACGGCGGCATGCTTACCTGCGTAACCAGCAGGGAACGTATACGGTCGAAGATCTTAATGCAATGAATAAGACTCGCTTAAATGGAGTAATCTTGACACCACATGAGGAACGTGCTCTCAAAGATGGAGATATATTACGTTTCGGCAGTGTTGAGGTACGTTTTGAATTGCGATAAATATGATGTTGCTACGCACTGAGTTGCAACTGTAGGGGTACCCCGTAAAGGTGCCCGATACTATCGGGTGGCACGATACTTTACCTCGCGCGAAGAATATCAACGAGCGGGAGAGAGATACACGCCACCTCTACAATCAGAGGGGTGAAATTATATGACGACGAACTTTTTCCCTGTTTTTGCACTGATCTCTTCTCCCGTTAACTTGCCAATTATTGTCGTTGCAGGCTTGATTTTAGCGGCAGTGATCTTTGCCGCCGCACTCTTGCTCTTCCGCAGTGGAAATAAGAAGAACGCGAAAGCACCAGCGGGAAGTGCTACAAACGACTGGCAACCGCAAGTTCAGCAAGGCGCTCAGGGTGCCTGGAATCCACAGCAAGCGAATAACCCATGGGGCCAGGCCGGGCAAGCGCCTGCTGGTACCTGGGGCACTCCTACTGGCGGACAACAGCCCGATCAATGGGGCCAGCAACCCGCCACTCAGCAAGCTGGCGCTCCCGCTGGCACTTGGGGCACTCCTACCGGCGGACAACAGCCCGATCAATGGGGCCAGCAACCCGCCACTCAGCAAGCTGGCGCTCCCGCTGGCACTTGGGGCACTCCTACCGGCGGACAACCAGGAGCTAGCGGTTGGGGTGCACAACAATCACAAGCACCTGCCAATCCCTGGGGACAAAGCAACCCACTACAGCCCGCAGCCAATCAGCAGTGGGGTCAGCAAGGCACTCAGGATTCATGGGGACAACAGCCTCCCGCTGCACAACAGCCATGGGCCGCTCAGCAACCTCCCGCTGCCAACCCTGCCCTACAAGCCAATCAGCAGTGGGGTCAGCAAGGCACTCAGGATTCATGGGGACAACAGCCTCCCGCTGCACAACAGCCATGGGCCGCTCAGCAACCAAATCAGCAAGCCCCAACGGCATACAGTGGACAAAACACCGCACAGCCAAAAGGACAACCACAATCTGCCGAACAATGGGGTGCTCAGACACCCGCCAACGCAGCCAGCGCAGCACCTCAGTGGCAGGCTAGTTTGGGGCAGAACGGGGCAAGTGTAAAACCTGAAGCCGCCACGGCGTTCGCAAACGAGGGCGAGAAAACGATGTTACGCTCTGCCGGATCACCGCCCAGCACCAGTACTGGCGCTGGCACTGTACGCGTCGAGGAAGGAAAAGAACCGGGGCGCACCTACGAGATTCGTAAAGAAGCATTGAGTATCGGACGAAGCCGTGAGAGCGACATATTCCTTGAGGATCTGGCCGTCTCCCGCCTTCACGCCTCCATCTTAAATCTGGGCAATGGCGCATATGCATTGCGCGATGAAGGTAGCGCTAATGGTACCAAGGTTAACGGGCAAACGGTAAACAAATACCAGACCTACCCATTACAAGAGGGTGACAAAATCCAACTTGGACAAACTGTGTTGGTCTTTGTCAGACACTAACTCTGCTTCAATACCATTAATTATATGCAACAACACCATGATTGTGTATGTCTCTTATAGCGAACCATGGTTAATAGTATTATGCAACCTGACGATCTCATTGGAACAATGCTCGGAAACTTTCGTATCCTGGCCAAGCTTGGCGAGGGTGGTATGGCACGAGTTTATAAAGCACGTCAGGAGAATCTTGATCGTGAAGTGGCTGTAAAGGTTCTCCCGCCGTGGTTTGCGGCTGACCCCAATTTTGTTGAACGCTTCAAACAAGAAGCACGCCTAGTCGGAGGTCTTTCGCACCCTAATATCGTTACAGTACACGATGCCAGCGAGCAACACGGTCATCTGTACATTGTCATGCAATTAGTGGATGGAGGAACGCTCAAACACCGCCTCGAACACCTCCTGCAAAAAGAAGGTAAAGCGCTAGACATCATTGAGGCTCTCCCTATATTCACACAACTCGCCAGTGCCCTGACATATGCACACAAACAAGGGATCATCCACCGCGATATCAAACCGGTCAATGTCCTGCTGGATCGCTCCGGGCGGGCCATTCTCTCGGATTTCGGTATCGCCAAAGTTATGGCTAGCACCAACCTGGATCTGACACGTCCTGGTGCGGGTGTAGGTACGCCAGAGTATATGTCACCTGAACAATGTCAGGGCGGAGCAGTTGATCAACGCGCCGATATTTATGCACTGGGCGTCATGCTGTTTGAAGCCCTGACTGGACGGACACCATTTCGTGGCAATAACTATGCGATTCTTGCTCATAACCACCTCTATGAGGTACCACCACGGCCCAGTTCGATTAATCGTGCCATTCCACTTGCCGTCGAGCGCGTTATTTTTACCGCGCTGATGAAGCATCCACAGCAACGCTACCAGAGCGCCGAGGAGATGGCAGAGTCTCTAAACCGAGCGGTGAACGCTCAGCCCCCTAAGAAAAATTACTTCGGACTGTCGCCCGCCCCTCTCATTGGACAAAACCCGACCACGACATCCGACGATCGCCAAGGACAGCTCTACGCCTGCCGCTACTGCCAACACCCTAACAAAGCGTCCATGCGTTTCTGTACACGCTGCGGCAAGCCTTTAAGTCAATGCCCCAACTGTAGCAACAAAAACCCTGTCAATAATCGCTTTTGTACTGCTTGCGGGTGGGTCCTGAACGTTTACGTTCAATAAACCATTTCATCAGGATGAACGGCATGGATGCGCTCTAATACTCTACGCCGTTCATCAATACGCTTATGCTGTAGCATCAGACGCTGCTCCATATTCAAGGCAAGAATAGCGCGTACCCGCTCAACAATGATGCTCGGTTGCGTGGGCTTGGTCAGATATTCTATTGCCCCCTCTTCAAAACCCTGCACCTGCTCGCTCAAATGCACGAGTGCACTGACGACAAGTACTGGAATACGCGGTGTCAGATGCTGTAAACGCATCCAGTGCAGGACATCCCAACCAGAACCAGGCTGCATGATCAAATCAAGGATCACCAGTTGCGGATTAAACTCAGGAATGATCTGCATTGCCTCCTGACCATTGGAAGCAACGAGTGTTTCAAAACCATTGCGTTGCAAGAAAAAAGAGAGGACTTGTTGAATAGGAACCTCATCTTCAACAATCAAAATCCTACTTTTTTTTGGAGACTCATACATACGGTTTCACCTCTACAAATCCACCAATGCACAATACTTTCATGCTTTCATATAAGCATAACGCAATACATGCAAACATTTAACATTTTGCATCCACCAATGGTACGGTCATCATCTGATCTACTAAGTCCATTGGTGGGCAGTTATTTTTCACCATCTTCATCGTGTAATGATGAATACAGGAGAAGAATGCTGTATCAGGCGTAGTATAAACAACACATTTACGAGCGACTACGTCGTACGAGAGGGAAACGTACTTCAGCGACTGTATGTTGCTCAGGAGCGGTTTCTCCACTCTCGCTTTTGCCAGACACAGCTTTACGAGACAAGGAAAATTGCCCTCTCAGATCACCAATCAGATTTTTGATCAGTGAAAGACCCAACCCCTCGTATCCCTCGCTACGATCGTCAAAAGAAACCTCCTGCACTGGTCCCTTCCCATCATCAATCACCTGGACGATAACAAAACCGTCTTCTTCACAGCCATGAATAGCAATCATGCCTTCAGAGCGGTCCACCATGCCGTGCTTAATGGCATTGGATATCATTTCATTAATGACCAGCGCGAGAATAGTGACGGCACGGGAGGGGATAACAATCGGACAAGGCTCTACCTCCCACCCAATACGTTTTTCAGGCGGTCTTAGATTCGCGTTGGCAACCCCCACAATCTTACGCACAATGTCATCAACGCGTGCCTCACTCACAACCTCATGAGCAAGCAGATCATGCGTAGCTGCCAGCCCTTGGACGCGATTGACACTTTCAGAGAGAATGTGGCGTACTTCCGCAGATCTGGTGCGCCGCCGTTGCAACGAAAGGATACCAGCAACAGTAGCGAGATTATTTTTCACACGATGATTCAACTCGCGCAAAAGCACCGACTTGAGTTCGAGACCGCGCCTCGTCTCATCGTAGAGCCGAGCATTCTCGATAGCGATCGCCGCCTCATTGGCAAAGGTAATCACCAGTTGCAGCTGCTCTGGACTGAGCATATGGCGATGACTACTATAGATGCAGATACAGCCAAGCACCTTCTGCTTGACCTTCAACGGCACACATAGTACTGAATGAATCTCCGAGCAGAGCATGGGGTCTTCGTGGATAAAGCAATGTTCATCGGCATGAAAACAGTCCATAGCCATGCTGGGCCTGCCCGTCTGCACAGAACGTCCCGCACAACATTGTCCGACGCCAATCTGTAAGCGGTTGACCAGATTCGTATTTAAGCCGTGATGAGCCAGCACATGGAGACGCCGTGTATCAGGGTC
>VBJK01000493.1 GCA_005879655.1 Chloroflexota bacterium
TAGAACCTAGCGCTACCAACCTTCGCGCCATCAATCTTACGGCGAATTATCCCGATCCCCGTCCCCTCGGGTCCATGGAAAGGCATTTCCTGCGATCATATTGTCGATCTTCCTTGTCCTACCAATCCTCCGATCCGCGTCCCCCTTCTCACATTCCTTCAATAGCAGCTTATGGTTCGTCTTTATCTTTTCCCACATCTGCTGATGGCATGAGTGATGAAAATCCTTACCAAATGAGCTTTGATTCTGGATTTCAACGAGCTATGATGTTTGATGAGTGGAATGGGTGGAATGGATGGAATGCGAGGAATGGGAATGGGAATGATGCATGCTGGTAGCGATGGGCATACAAGTAATACGGTCATTCCAGCTGCTCCTCGTGGTGGAGATATGAAGAAACCTCCGTTTGTCCTCCATTTTTTTTTATATGTTGACACTTAGTCGTCAAGTTATGAAATAGTCATGATCATGTTCATGACTCCAAGGGCGCAACTCATACTCATGCTACAGCACTTCATTACTAAAGATGATGTGGATATTGGCTTTTCTATTTGCTTTGTATACATTGCTTGTACGTGTTACTATTGATCGATATTGTTCCTGAACCGAGATATCATGCATATGACTAGCGCTGATGAATATATATATAATAACTTTTCTGCATTATAATGGCGATATGTGCTATTATATTGATTATTTAAACGGTTAAGATGTCCTGTTTGAATGGGATAATCGTCCCAAATTCGATCCAAATTGACCTATATTTTGCATTTTCATTAAATGGACGTATGTCCAATTCAAATACATTGATGGGACAAGAGTCCCATTGTAAATAGGGACGCTGAATACCAAATCCCATTTTACGACTTTTCAAAATGGGACTTCAAGTCCATTAATCGTCCAACATTAAGCAATACAAAATTGGTCTATCGTTCCATTCCTAAAGGGGATTAAAAACCCAATATAGACGTTCACTGGGGCAGATCTATGAATAGATACACGTCGTACAGTCTGAAAATAGAGATAGCAGGCGATGTTGATTGATGAATTATATTTTTCATTTTCTTTTTTTCAAAGAGATCATATTACACATCATCTTCAATTTATTTATTCACAATGTCTGATGCTGTTCGTTATATTCATACTCAGGTACAGGCCCAGATCGAAATTGAACGTATGCGGGCCATTAATAGAGCGAATTATGCTCATAGAAAACAAAGTATGAGAGAAGATTCGGAATATAACGCACGACCTCGCGCTGCTCAATCTGAAGCACAGAAAACTTTTCATAATAAAAAACGAACAACTATTGAAGACGATTCACTTCACGTCGATATAAGAAAGAATGCGAATAGAATGACCAGAGTTAGAAGGATGGCCAGAGAGACACAGAATATACTAGATACTCAGGAACGAGAGAACATGATAGAAAAAGTTCGTCAAAGGTATATGTATTTCATATAATTTCTTGAATCTAATATGTTTTAGAATCTCGGAGCTAGATGCTCAGTTTTCAGATCTACAAGTCAAGGAGCAACAGTGGCCTTTGCCTGGACCTGACGTCACGCCCATGTACAAAAAGTATCTTACACATATCTACAAACTTGGTCAGAACATTGTCTGCGCGTGCTGTGGCTGTATTTCTCATGACATTACAGAATTCGAAATTGTTCCTCAGTCCTATAATCCTCTATATCATCTGCGTATTCCTGAAGACGTCAATATCCCTTTCGATTTCTCATGCGGTATCGATGTTCTCGAACAAAATCGCGTTCTCATCGATAAGCTTACTATTCAAGTTCAACTCGACTCATCCGATATCGATCACATCAAATCCATTGTCCGTACGGCGCCACGTCATGTTGAAGCTGGATATCACTGGCCATTTAATGCCAATGTCGCTAAATTCACGTCCAAAGATTCTAAAGACAAATTGACTCGAGATTTTGAACCTATATTGGATGGAAGAGGAATCGAAAATCTCAAAAATTATACCGGAAATCTCCGCGACTTGACGGTCGATGATGTGATGGAAGGAGCAAAGGTATCTATAGAATATAGTCCTGTTCCTTATGGTGGTAAGAAGTCGAGGGGAAACGACGACGGCTTTCCGCCTGGATGTACTTTTAAACTTTATTCTATTACAATCTTTGTTGAAAATATTCGAATCGCGATATCAATTAATGAGAACTATCTACTCTATTTATACTAAAATCATAGAACATACTAGAAAGAAATCCGCTTTGAAATCAAACATTACAAATCAACAATTACAAATCACTATTTGTCATGTATCACCATTCTAGAACCTTCGAACTTCCAACAATAATAGAGACCCTCGAATACGACTGTGATGCAGAAAAGGAAACGATAGATCACTATCTACTGAAATGCGAATTATATGACGAGGAGAGAGAGAAGTTGAGGAAGAAGATAAAGGTGCAGAAGATGACAAAAAGAGTACTACTTGGCGATCACGAGATAATAAGGAACACGGTAGAGTACATTGAGAAAACAGGGCGATTCGAGCCATGATGTACGAAGAAACTCGGGACGTTGGGGTGGTCGCATTGGTAGCATGGCTCATGTGCTTTGTTCAATCAGTTTTGGGGACAAGCATGATCGAGGATATCATCGAGATTTTCCTTGTTGGTGCGGCGTTTGCAGTCATTACTGTGCCAATGCAACTGATTGACGCGTACTTTGATCGTGTGGAACAATCGTGGGCGGACATGGGGAGGTCATGACGTTGATAGTAGGATTTGTGGTTGTCGTGTTGTTGTTAGTAGGGTTTGTGCGTGGATGTGGTTTGTTGTTTGTGTTTCTCACACGTTCTAATGATATTCTTACTTCTATATAAATAAAATTATATCGATAGGCAATATGATTAATTGTTTGGTATCATTCTGACCCTACACTAATAGGATATTTCAAATAGACCTTGATTTGCGTCATCCTGCCAGCGCAGCAGTTAACACCTACTTTTCAGAGCGATCGTGCGGCGCCAGCAAATTTTAATATTGACTGAAGATATAGTAACAATCGATCAATCAGCGTATTGAAAACTCACGCTTCTGGACTGTCGAATTTTCGTGGTGAAACCTCAATTACGCGCACATTTCCGTTTCGCGAATGACAAATTTCTCATTTTTTTTCCCCGTCGAATCGTGGATCCACCATCATTTTTAATATGACAAACACAATTTGACTCATGATCACATCATCATAAATGCTTCATTTTTCAAATAAAACTCAAATTAAATTTCTCACATCATTTTTTTTATCAAATACATCAATTTCAGAATTTTCTCACCAAAATTGACGGCACAGAATGCTGAGAAAGAGTTCCTGATCCTCAGGTATATCAACTGGAAAACAATGAGAGTCAACTTGGGTGATTCCCCGTGACCCACACAGCCGATTAAAACCGTTCAAACGATACAATGTTCTCCGAGAAGTTTTCGTGCAGAAATCCACGATCTGAATGAAAATCATTAAAATTGCATAGAGTACAGAAGAGCTATGTATAAGCGCCAGATACAACCTACATAACAATGTATAGCAGCGTGAACCTCAGACGAAAGTAAATAATTCTATATCTTTATAATTTCATATTACACGCAGATTATTCTCCAAAGTTTTAATTCATCTCTTCCAGATATGAACTGGGCTGAGGAATTGCCAGAAAGTCATGTTCTTCATTATGTTCCTTGTACACCGAACTTATACATCCACTACAAACATCATAGTCCATGCAGATTTTGCACTTGTATCGGTAGCCTTTGAGTGGAAACATGCTGCACTGATCACAAATGACATTGTGGCTCAGGAGTTCAACAGTTGACTGCGGACGATTCTCAGATACTGGCTGGATGGCTTTCTCGAAGGATAATATAGCTTCATCAAACCTCTGTACCATCCACAAACTGTTTCCCAACAAATTATTGTATGCTGGATTGTCCGGTTGTGCACTAGTGAGATTGCTGCAAACTAACACCCACCAAGAAATATCTTCTTTCGATCCATTTCTGGCAAAGCAGGCTTCAACGCTTATTTTTAGATTGTTAATGTACATTGCCATCTTCGGGTGATTGTATGGCGTCAATTCTACCGCCTTCCTTCCTGCCTCGATCGATTCAATGAGATCGTCCATCGACCCTGTCCGTTCGAACCTGCATCGCAATCCAATCCCGAGGTTGTTGGCAAGTGCTGCCATGTTCGGATGATCGCTGGGCGTCAATTCTACCGCCTTCCTTCCTGCCTCGATCGATTCATTGAGATCGTCCATCGACCCTGTCCGTTCGAACCTGCATTGCAATCCATTCCCGAGGTTGTTGGCAAGTGCTGCCATGTTCGGATGATCGTTGGGCGTCAATTCTACCGCCTTCCTTCCTGCCTCGATCGATTCATTGAGATCGTCCATCGACCCTGTCCGTTCGAACTTGCATCGCAATCCATTCCCGAGGTTGTTGGAATACATTGCCATGTCAGGGTGATCGTCCGGTATCAGCACGACTGCCTTGGTACAAACTTCGATAGATCGGTTCAACACGTCCTTGTGTCCCACACGGTTGTATTCTCTTAATAGTGCAGAGCCAAGGAAACATAAAAGTCGTGAAATCTCCTCGCCTTTGTGGTCATAGTCTATACTCAGTTCGTAGTAATGTATGGCGCTCTGCAGCATTTGGAGGTTTCCATCCAAAATTGTATGAGCATGCCCAATATTGGCAAACCATCTCATATCTTGATTCATATTCTCAGCATCTACCCATCGTAGTATTTTTAGCACTGATCTGTCATCGGTAGACTTAATGTTTGTAGGTTGTCCATCATCTCCATAGTCGTAAAGAATCTCTAACATTTTGAATACTGCACGTGACTCATCATCATATTTTGGATCTCCTTTCAACCATACCAGCGCGAGTGCTTTTGCGAAATATTTAATGAAATTCGAGGCATGATGACGGTCGGTCGAATGAAGTTCGAAATCGCCACCGGTCTTCTCTGATATCCTGTCTCCAACCGAGAATTGATTCAAATAAAGTTCGATATGATGTCGCTGGAACCAAGTCAACGCCTCCGAAACTGCAGAGACGACTGAGTGTAGGTGAACATCGCTAAACCAATAAACTGATTGATCGCTGTATGAGAGAACACTTCTTATCCACGTACAGAGATTCTCTGTCTTCCAAAAGGCTTGAAGGGTGTGAATCAAAATTCGATATTCATCAGCATTTTGCATTATTGTCTTTGGCAGATGTGAAGACCAGTAGAGTGTTGCATAACTGAAGAGTGGATGTTCACGATTGAGCCGTGCACGTAGCTTTTCTGGAATGTACATATTGTCGTGATGCGGAACAATCTCGGTAGATATGTATGACAGACATGTAGTTGCAATCCATGCGTTGCTCAGATGTTCATCGACTAGAAACACATTGTCGCAAACTTTCCTGTCCGTAACAAACAATTTGAAGCTGTCATGAACAAGGTTGATCGACTTGTTTTCTTCCCCTGGATCAAATTGCATAACCTGCAGGAAAGCACCGCATCGACTTAGTGTTCTATCAATGTTCCACATCTTTGGCGTCCTGGTGAGATCGTCTTTCTTTTGACGCATTAAACACAATCCAGCTTCGAGTTCTGCAACCGTCAAATCTCGCTTTGCCGTTACAACCCAGCATAAAATATCGTGTACCCACCGCCTCTCACCTTCTGACATTTCTCCTTTAAGTCGCTTCAATATTTCTTGATACAATTCATTCATTGTCTCTGGAACTTTGGATAGTATGCGTTCAAAGTCATCGTCCGAATCTGTAAGTCGCAAATATTCGAACACCGTTGTAACCCATAAAAACATTCCCTTATGTCTCAATCGAAAAAATTGGAGAGGGTCTATATGAACATAATCGAATAGACTTTGCAATTCAGGGTCTGATTCGAGTTGCGCTTTGACATAAGTGTCGATGTTGTCTTGATTATTCCATTTATACAGCTCTGTCCTTGTCGACACTGGAATCGTGGCAATAATGTCGCCTGTAGATTGACTTGTGACGAGAATATGAAGTCCCATACATTTCTGCAGCAGTTTCAAGAAGCTCAAAATGCCTCTACGAGAGTCCCGTGAACACTCATTGATACCGTCAAGAATGAAAAATATGGTATTGACTGAGCTAACAACGACTTTGAGCGAATCAATAATAACAGAGTTGAAAAAGTCTTCAACTTCAATTTCCGACAATTCTTGAAACTCATTTTCCTCAAGCCATATTCTTTTGATGTTTGCACGAACTTCGGGAGAACGAACAGCCATTTGATAGAGAAATGTTCTCATTATATTGTGTACATTTCCAAGGAATTCATTATTCTTGCAGAAAAAAAATGTTACAAGAGCTGAAGGAAATTTTCGTTCAAGTTCATTTGTTACGTATGCAGCAAGAACAGACTTTCCAAATCCTGTAGTTCCCGACAACCATAACATTTTTCCTCTACCCGTAGTGCTGACATCGAGCCACGAATGAAATGCAGGAAAGTCGAATATCCATTGAGGAGGACTAGAGATTTGCAATTGGAAGTTTTTTCTCTTTTCCTTATTTACATCTTTAACAGAATATGACAACCAGTCCTTGAAACGCTTCTCTGTTTC
>VBJK01000494.1 GCA_005879655.1 Chloroflexota bacterium
GTGCAGAATCCCAAAACGTTTTGGGGAATGGGAAAATTTGGGGACCCCCAAGCCCCGCCAGGGCGGCTTCGCCAAATGCCACCCCCAATCCCTATTGGCTCTCGTGTTCTAGCACTAGGTAGCCAGCCTAGTGCCCTAGTGCATTTCTACTTGACTCATGAGGGTTTGGCGTGTATACTTCCCCTCCGGGGAGGCAGAGGGAGGCAATGTCCTTTCCCAGCCCGGAGGGGATTGAAATGAGGAAACATGTATCCATTCATGACCAAAGCACGAGTTCTGGTAATTGGAGCAGGCGTAAATGGCCTGACAACCGCCCTCTGCCTATGTCAGAAAGGATACCAAGTAACGATCGTAGCCGAAAAGTTTGCCCCACACATCGTTTCTGTGGTGGCCGGTGCCTTGTGGGAGTGGCCACCAGCAATCAAGAGAGTCCTGCAAGATCAGCGCTCACTGGAGCGTTCCCAGCAGTGGAGTGTGGTGTCGTATAAGAAGTTTTTTGAGCTGGCAGCTGACGAGCAGACGGGTGTCTTCATCCGTCCGGCCAACTTCTACTTTCGGTACCATGTCAAGGATCATCCCTGGGAATGGCAGAAGGTGACAGAGATCCGGCGCAATGTACAAGGCTTCCGCCATGATCCAGCCTTAATCAGTGAACATGGGATCAATTCACAGCTCGGCTTTTTGGATGCATACCAGTACCTTGCTCCGATGGTGGACACCGATAGCTATATGAGCTGGTTACTGCATCAGGTGCAAGCAGCAGGTTGTAGGGTCTTGACTCAGCGTATTGACGGTAATCTGCGCGCACAAGAACAGCAGCTCAAACAACAATTTGGCGTCGATGTGATCGTGAACTGCTCTGGCCTGGGTGCGCGCGAGCTGGCAGCAGATGATGTGTATCCTTTGCGTGGTGCACTCATACGCGTTAAGAACGATGGCAGCTGCATGCCGCCTATCACCGAGTCGCATAGTGTTGCGCAGGAAACGGACGATGAGCGAGCTATGGTCTTCATTATCCCACGCGGCAAGCATATGCTACTGCTGGGAGGACTGACCGAGCCTGACGAGTGGAGTACTGCTATCACCTTGCACAATTATCCTCCCCTCCGAGATATGCTACAAAAATGTATCGAGTTCCTCCCCATTTTAAAGCAAGCCTGTATCGATGAAGAGGAACCAGTGCGCGTCGGCCTGCGTCCATTGCGCAGAGAGAATGTAAGGCTAGAAGTGGAAGCAGGGACGCAGATTATCCATAACTATGGTCATGGAGGGGCAGGTGTCACCTTTTCGTGGGGATGCGCTCAAGCAGTGGTCGAGCAAATGGATATAGTCTTGAGCCAGAAGGAGAAAAGTCATGGACCATGAACCATCTGCTATCTCGACTATGTTTGTGCTACCGTTGGCTACAGCAGACGCTTCGTTGGAAGCGGTCGGCGGCAAAGGAGCCTCGCTTGCCCGTCTGTCGGCAGCTGGCTTACCCGTACCTCCTGGTTTTCATGTCACTACAACTGCCTACCGCTATTTCGTTACTACAAATAATTTACAGGACACACTGCTGAATATAGTTGCCACAATTGATGTCAATGATCCGACAATGCTTGACAGCGCCTCCACACAGATTGCAGAGCTTTTTGCCAGGGGCATCACGCCGCCAGAGGTGAGTAAAGCTATTCGTCAGGCATATGCTCAGCTCGGCGGAGAGAAGCTTGCTGTAGCTGTACGCTCTTCCGCGACGGCTGAAGACCTGCCGGAGATGTCTTTCGCTGGTCAGCAGGAGACATATCTCAATATCCATGGTGAAGCCATGTTACTCGATGCGGTAAAGCGTTGTTGGGCCTCGCTTTGGACGGCTCGTGCAATTGGGTATCGTGCTCGCAATAACATTGCACCTGCTACTGTAAGCCTGGCGGTCGTCGTGCAAGCACTCGTGCCTGCCGATGCATCTGGTATCTTGTTCACAGCCAATCCGCTAACTGGTGCTCGTGATCAGGTGATGGTCAATGCGGCCTGGGGTCTGGGTGAAGCGATCGTTGGGGGGCTGGTGACACCTGATACCGTTGTTGTGGATAAGGCGACGGGCAAACTCATTATGCAGCAGATTGGCACGAAGGATGTCATGACAGTGTGCACTGCTACGGGTACGCAAGAAGCTCCAGTACCTGCTGAGATGCGTAGCAAAGCCGTACTCACTCGTGCTCAGGCGGCTGAACTAACCTATATAGGTCTACGTATTGAAGAGCTTTATGGTCAGCCGATGGATATTGAATGGGCGTTGCAAGAAGGTCGCTTCTTTGTTGTGCAAGCTCGACCAATTACGGCTCTCCCTGCAAGGAGTACTCAGGCAAGTCCTGTGGTGTGGACGACGCCCAATGCCAAGGGACACTACGCGCGTTCCAGCGTAATTGAGCTGTTGCCGGACCCACTTTCGCCCCTCTTTGCGACCTTGGGGGTAGCAGCCTGGAATAGGGCCATGAATGCCTTTGCCAGGAAATGGGGTGTGAGTAGCCTGATTTCCCCCGAAATGTTGATGACCATCAATGGTTATGCCTACTATGACGTAACCTATCCTCCGTTGCAGAATGTGCAGATGCTATTAGTGTTGCCTCGCCTGGTTCCTTTGATGAGGGGTATTTTACGTACGGCACAGCAACGTTGGGAGCAGGAAGGTCGTCCCAGGTATGTGGCAGTGATCAAGCGTTGGCAAGAGGTAGATGTGCAGGCCGAAGTGGCTGTCCAGCTAGTCAATGGAGTACGCGAGATTACCTCTGCTGCTGCCAGCTACTATCTCACTATTCAGAGTGGCATTTTGCCCGCAGCATACCTCAGCGAAACAGTTTTTACCTTCTACTATAATCGTTCGATCAAGCAGCACGATGACCCGCCTGCTCTGACCTTGCTGCTCGGTTATGATAGTGTGCCTATTCAGGCGGAGAAATCACTTTACGATCTAGCTCAGTGGTTGCGTACGCAAAGTAGGCTAGGGGATATACTACGTAGCATGTCCGGTGCACAATTTGCTGATGCTTATAGTTCTGCAAAATTTGCTGGTGTGAAGCCGCAGATATGGTCTGAGTTCTGTCAGCATTTCACAACTCATCTTGAGCACTTTGGGCATACCATCTATGATCTCGATTTTGCTAAAGCAGTGCCAGCTGACGATCCGGCGGCTTTGTTGGAGACGCTCAAGTTCTTCCTGAACGAGGATGCACCCAGCCCTTATCAACGTCAGGCAGCCTCCGCAGCCGCCCGTGAAGAGGCTATGCAAATGCTGCTGGACAGACTGCATGGATGGCAGCGCTCGTTATTCCAGTCCCTGCTACAACGCGCCCAACGTTTCGTCAAGTTACGTGAAGATGCACTCGCCGATGTGGGCCTGGGTTGGCCGTTGCTGCGTCGTATGTTACGTGAAGTTGGGCGGCGCATTATGGTTGCCAGAGCGATCAAGGAGGTGGATGACGTCTTCTGGTTGACTGCCGATGAGCTAGCGGAGGCTGTGCTGGCGTTTGACAATAACTGGTCAGTCGAAAATTATCAGGGCAGGGTTGCCGAGCGTCATGCCTTGTGGACGAGCCGACAGCACAGTACGCCGCCGGTGGTGCTGCCTGTTAAAGGGGGTGCCCGCTTCCTGGGTATTGACTATAGCAAGTGGTTGCCCGCAAAGACTGAGCAGGAGACGGATGATGTGCTTAAAGGGATTGGTGCCAGTCCTGGACGTATCAGCGCCACGGCACGCGTTATTCGTGGTCCTGCCGAGTTCTATCAGATGCAGCCCGGCGATATACTGGTAGCTAGAATTACTACACCCGCCTGGACACCGCTGTTTGCGTTGGCAGCTGGCGTTGTGACTGACGTTGGCGGGCCACTCAGTCATAGCTCGATTGTGGCGCGCGAGTATCACATTCCAGCTGTCCTCGGCACGGGTGTCGCTACCGCATGGCTATATAGTGGGCAACGCATTACCGTTGATGGCGATAAAGGGCTAGTGGAGATAGGTAATTAGGTTTTCCTTCTTTCTTTAATGAGCGGTGGATCATATTCTTTGTAAATTTTCTTCCCGATGCGCCACCCACGATAGCAGCCCGAGACAGCGGTTATGAGCAGCGTGGTGAGCAGTAAGCCGACCACGCTGCCCAAGCAACAGCCTAGTGGTCCCCCATGTGCTTCACCCTGAGCTTCCGGTGGTAGAGTTGACTCTGCTGAGGGTGCTTGCGGTGCGCTGGTTGTCGCTGCTGGCGCGTCAGGTTGTGTATTCTCTTCTCCTTCAGCGCTAGCGGACAGATCTTCTGGTGGTATAGGCTGCATATTCATCCTTTATACAATAAAAAAAAGCTGGTCCTTCAACTGTGGCTTAGAGCGTGCCAAATTGGCGATCACCTGCATCGCCTAGTCCAGGGACAATATAACCGTGATCATTGAGCCGTTCATCAAGTGCTGCGATATAGATATCGATATCGGGGTGGGCCTGTGAGAGCTTCAGTAGCCCGTATGGTGCTGCGATAATCCCTACGTAGGAGAGCCGCTGGATGCCTTTGCGCTTGAGAATGTTAATCGCATCAATCGCAGAGCCGCCGGTGGCCAGCATAGGATCCACAGCATAGCAGACCTGTAGATCGACATGGTTGGGGAGTTGATTATAGTATTCTAATGCTTGTAGTGTTTGCTCATCACGGCGCAAGCCTAGATGCCAGATCTGAACATCGGCAATCACGTCCCGGAATCCTTCGGCCAGTCCCAGACCCGCGCGCAAAATGGGCATGACACCGATGCCGCCCGCCAGGCGCTGTCCCTGTGCTGTCTCCAGTGGTGTGTCGATGATATATGGCTCTAGAGAGAGCGATGTGGTCGCTTCGTAGGCCAGTAGCGCCCCTATTTCTTTGACTACGCGGTAAAACTCTGGGGTGGGGGTTCTGGTATCGCGCAGTACTGTCACTTTATGAGCCATGACGGGATGGCTGGAGATATGGACGCGTGGCAGGTGCAATACTTCTGTACGGCCAGGCTGTGGGATACCCTGCATTGGTAATCTGGGTTGTTTATCTTGCATGTCTGTCTCGATCATCGTGGTCTCCTTTGTAGCTGTGGAAATAGTTCTACCGAATTGTAACAAACTTATGTGGGGGCGTCGAGTGTTATAGAAAAGCTGTCTCTCTACTTTTGTGTGCACACACAACATCCCTCGCTTAGCTTGTGGCCAGAACCATGGTTTTACTACCTCTCTCTTGTTTATATTCCTTCATACAGCAACTAACATTTTTAACTTTGAGGGAGCATCATGTCTGTTCAATTTGTAGGCTCCCCAGAAGGCTGGGCAAAGATCCCTATGAAGGAAAAGGGTATCAGGGAACAAAATGACCATAGAGGTCCGCAGGCTTTTCCGCGCTGGTTCGTGCCTCTGGCACGTAATCATTTCTTTAGGGGACGCGAGGCTCATTTGCGCGCCTTGCACGAACATTTTCGGCTCCCCGGCGATGGAATGCATGCACAGGTCCAGGTCATCTGTGGAGTAGGTGGGATCGGCAAGACCCAGATCGCTCTGGAGTATGCCCATCGTTTCTGTGATGACTACGCGACTGTCCTGTGGTTACGTGCGGAAACGCCGGAAACGCTATTCTCTGATCTCAGGGCGCTGATAGAAGCCTTCGATCTGCCAGAAAGGCAAGATCACCTGCACCATCAGCCCCTTTCTACTGTAAAGCGTTGGCTCAAGGAGCACTCAAACTGGCTCTTGATCCTCGATAATGTTGAGGAGTTCGCTCTCGTGTGTGAACTCTTACCATTCCCTTGCACGGGCCACGTGCTCTTGACCACGCGTCGGCAGTTCACTGACACTTCATGGTCGTGTCTGCATCTGGAGCCGTGGTCTTCTGAAGAGGGGGTGCTCTTTTTGCTGCATCGTGCTAGGCTCCTACCCCAGCAGGCACCGCTGGATGCTGCGACAGAAATGCTGCGCAGGCAGGCGACAGGCATCTGTCAGCAACTGGGAGGATTACCCCTGGCACTGGATCAAGCAGGGGCCTACCTTGAGAAGACTGGATGCACATTGCCCGGCTATCAGGAGCGCTTTCAAGAGCGCCCGGCGTTCTTGCTCTCACGGCGAGGATCTGAGCACTTTGCTCATCCCGACTCTGTTGCGACGACCATTCTGCTGGCTGTGGAGCAGGTGGAGCACCAGGTTCCAGCTGCGGTGGAATTGTTACGATTGTGCGCCTTCCTCGCTGGTGATGCTATCCCTGAAGAGCTGATCACGGGGCAGAGCGCTGAGGCCCTAGGGCCAGTCCTGCATGCCTCAGCGCATGATCCCTTCGCGCTGGATACCATCTATGCTACTGTACGCACTAGCTCGCTGATACAAATGGACGTGCAGGTGCGGCTTTTGAGCGTTCACCGGCTGGTGCAAATGGTGATCATCGCGCGTATGGACCAAGAGACGCAACAGCTATGGGCCTGCCGGGCCTTGCGAGCTGTGAATCAGGTATTTCCCGTAACTGGGGAAGAAAAGGATGAGACGGCCTTATCCCGCGCTGAGCGGCTCCTGCCTCATGCCTTGCAGTCCCTGACGGGCATAGATCGGTTCCTGCCAGAGGAGCAGCGATCTAGTATAGCTTTAGAGATTGCTGCATTGCTGTATAAAGTCAGTGGCTATCTGCTCATACAGGGCCATTATCAGCAAGCTCAGTCCATGCTTGAGCGTTTCCTTTCCTTGTGTGAGCAGACATTAGGGGTGACACATCCGTATGTGGCTGAGTTACTCGGTCATTTGGGATATCTCTTGCTCATCCAGGGACGCCATGCGAGTGCTGAAGCCCTGCTTGAGCAGGTGCGGGCTGTTTGTGAGCAAGCGTCGCTCCCAGCGTCTCCCTTGCTCAGTTCTGTCTTGACTAATCTGGCAATGCTCTCCCTTCACCGAGGACACTATCGGCAAGCGGAATGCTTGATGAAGCGTGTGATCTCCATCCAGGAACAGTCACACAATGCCGAGGGCATAGGATCATCATTGACCGACTTGGCGATTATTTATCGCAGGCAAGGAAGATGCGAGGAGGCCAGAGCACTCTTGCTGCATGCTTTACGTCTGCGTGAACAGAGCCTAGGACCTGAACACCCTGGCCTGTTAGTGACCCTGAACAATCTGGCCAGCTTCTATATTGAACAAGGCCGCGATGCCACGGCGAAACTGTTCTACTTGCGAGCACTGCATCTGAGCGAGCAGGCTCAGGAATTAGCTGCTCCTCAGTTGGCAGCGGTATTGCTGCATCTCGCAGATCTCTCCCGCAAACAAGAGCGCTTTGAGGAAGCTGAGTCGCAGTATCTGCGAGCCTTGGATCTCTGGGAGCAAACAGCGGGATCGGGGCATCTGCTCACAGCGTACGCGCTCCATGGTCTGGCATTACTGCGGGTGGCGCAGGGTCAGCAGAAGGAAGCCGAACACTTCTTTCACAAGACGATCCAGATGCGAGAACAAGCCTACGATGGGGCACACGCTGACCTAGCGGAGGCACTGCATGACTTGGCGTTACTCTACTTCAAGCAGGGCAGAGGGCAAGTAGCTCAACAACTCTTTGAGAGAGCATTACAGATGCGTGAGCAAGTGTTAGGTGCGGAGCATCCCGCCTGTGCAACCTCGCTACACCACTTAGGACTGCTCTACGCGAAGCAAGGCCGGGAGGATACAGCCAGAGCATATTTCCAACGATCACTTGCTCTTCGCGAACAGGTCTTAGGCAAACGGCATAGCGAAACTCAGGTGACACGAAGCTGTCTGGAAGCACTGTGGGCGACATCCGATAAAGGGTGAGGGTGAAAACTCATCCAGATGAAAGAAGCAAATCCCCAAGCGATACGTTCTTGGGGCGAGGCTTCTTCAACCCCCAGGATATCCTCCGCTTTACGGAGTCGGTTACGAATAGTGTTGGCGTGCAAGCCAAGCTCGTCGCCTACAGCCTGTGTAGATCCTAGCATCTGGGTCAGTACAAAGGTAGTGGTGAGGTCTGTGCCTTTACTTCTATCGTATTCCAGCAGAGGTGTTAGCAGCTTGGTAGCAAAGTTGTGTAGGTCTTCGCTCAGCCTGGGGTTCGCTAACAAACTCTCTAACCCAGGGGTCTGAAGGTTGAGCAGGTACTCGCTGTGAGCTTCACGGCGCGCCTTCTGAGCTTGGGAGATACGCTGTGCGAGCATCGTTTGCAAGTCGTGGAGCGAGTGGTAATGCATCCCGTAGAGAATCCAGACTGGATGAGGGGCAAACAGAGTGAGCAAGGCTTCACGCAGCTTGCATGGGTCTGCATCGGTATGACTGCCAAGCAAGATCACACCTATATCATCGCCCAAGAAGAGAAGTGGGCTTTCTAACTGGTCTAGTACAATATTTTCCGCCAGTGTTCTCTGGCGTGTCTCTTGTCTGGTGAGCATCCTTTGGGAAGGCCATGCGATCACCCATAGCTGACCCTCCTCGACGGGCAAGCCCAGCCGATAACCATCTTGCCGCAGCTGTCTGAGCGATTTACCTTGTAATACATCTTGTAACCATTGTTCTCGCTGTCTTGCTAGGTAATCACGTGCATGTTCCATTCTGCCAATGATCAGGTGACACGCCACGACTAGATCAGCGAAGAAATCGGGCCACCAGATCGGTGGCAGGGTAATAGCGCTACGCAGATAGATATGACCAGGAGCAGATACACCAGGAGCGTCTAGCGCAATGACCTGTATGCCATCCATTGAGCTGTCGAAAGCGGCGCGCAAGTGCTCTAACTGTTCGTTGCGGGCAGCCACATAGGGACGCCCATCGCTATCGGCGACAATGATCATGCCTTTGATAAACTGACCGACCCATGTCTCAAGAGCTGCAATGTGATTGGCCTGCAAGATCAGCTTATACCATACCGCTTGTTGCTCGGAGATAGGGTTCAGGCCGGATGAGGAGAAAGAGGTGACACGCGTGGGCGGGGGCAGTGGTGCAAGCAGGTTTGTCACACGTTGCATGAGCAACTGTTCTGCCAGAGAAAAAGGCTTGACGACTCTGCGTGCGGCATAAAGGACACCTCCGACATGCTCGCTCTTCCCTTGTCCTGATCGAGTGTGGATAGGCAGGGCGAATATTGAACGGAGTTGCTCGCTATCCAAGATATGGGAGACCCTGGGATGGCGATATGGAGAATTGCGATAATCATCTACAACTACCATCTGGCTACCAGAAGTGATGATGCGACCATGGACCCCTTGTCCAAGTGGGACTGTAAACCCAAATCCGCTTTGTTGCGCTCCCTGCTGGTCAGTGCTCTCGATGATATCCCGATAAACCTGACCCCAAGCAACCACCTCGGCATTTCCAGCTAGGCGCGTCATGCTGAGAATTGCTGACAATGCATGGGGATCACCTTGTGCCAATGCCTCAAGCAATGCTTGATCAGACAGAGGGGAAGTACTGGAAAAGTAGTGCTTCTCTAAGCTTTCCACCTCGATGAGCGCCTCCAGTATTTGACGAATCTCTTCCAGGCAGTCGAGGGCCTCGCGCAGAAGGGGAAAGAGAGGCGTCCAGATGATCCATAAGCCTGTAGTAAACATGGGTACGGGTTGCAAGCGCATGAGGTGAGGGGTTGGCATATCAGAGAGTTTGCTCAGGTCCTTCTGGAGCACGTTCAGAGTAGCATCAAGAGAGTAATGAAGACGGGCTGTAAGCCAAGGCTGCATACTCTCGCGGCGGGTTCCGGCGTAGTAGATCTTCCATGGAACCTTGCGATCCTGGCAGGGCCAGACGAGAGCGGTCCCTATGGCTGGAAGAGAGATGAGCAGTTCTTGCAATGCGCGTGTGATCATTTCGCCACGTCGTTGTGGAAACAAGGCAGCGGTTTTTAAGTGATCAATGATATCTCGCCGGGGATTTAGATCCTTCTTTTCCATGTTATGCAGCCTTTGCATTTTATCTAGCTGTCCCATTATGCGAAGCGTGAGTTGTTAAGCGGATTGAGCATTTCTCTTTCATTTTTAGATTGATGTAAGTGCAGCTTACTCTGCTTATCGTTTTTTGTCAAGCTAATAAACAGTGTGCTAGTGTTCACCTTTAACCCAAAAAGTTTCTGGTCGCCAAATTTTTTCCGCTTTTTGCGCTGTAATGGGTATTACATAGAGTGAGGGGGATCGAGGAGGTATAGCACGCCAGACTCATACTATAGTTCCCGCATAATCCCTATTTTATAAGATTATATGGAAGAGAGGATGCATGAAGGAAGATGCAAGCACCACAGGCACAGGAGTATGATACGACTTTAAAATCCCTATTTGGCAACGAAGCCGACAAAATTCTGCCCCGCTTACTACCTGGTACACAGCTGCTCTTGAAAAACGATAAAAACATCGAGTTGGATCGCTCAACGCTCAGAGCAGATCTGGTATACTATGTAGTATACCGAGGGTATCCTCAGATCATGAATGTGGAGCTACAGACCAAGAGCGACAGCAAAATGCATTACCGTATGCTGCAATATCACGTTGGACTGCATGCCAAATACGAGTTGCCAGTACTCTCGGTTGTACTCTATCCGTTCGCCATGCATGTCCCTGAGCCGCCGTACGAAGAGAAATGTGCAGACGAGGTCTTGCTAACATTTCATTACCGGGCCATCATGCTCTGTCAGCAGGATGCCCGTGAATATGTGCGTGAGCAAGCCATCTATATGTATACATTTCTGCCTGCCATGAGACATGCTGATGCGCCATTGCTGATTTCAGCTATTCATCAGATGAGAGCCTATTACTCTCTGGAACAACTTCGTCACCATTTAGCGCGTTTCTACCGGATCTTACAACAATCAAAAACTGTTTCCAAAACCCACAAAAGAGTCGTCTCGGAGGTGTTATTCATGCAATACGAACGTGATTGGTTTATC
>VBJK01000511.1:0-2058 GCA_005879655.1 Chloroflexota bacterium
TGGTCAGTTCACGCAAGAGTACCTCATTGGACCAGCCATCGGTAAGAATATGGTGCAAGGTCAGTAACCAGACATGTACTTCATCCGCAAGCTGCAAGAGCATTGTCCGTAGCAACGGCCCTTTTTGCAGATCAAGGGGACATTGATGCTCGGCGTCGGTTATTTGCCTGACACAAGCCTTTTTCTTTGTATCTTCTAGTGCACGCAAATCAATGATGGGGAGACGATACTGGCCTGCCGGGTGGATAACCTGTATGGGTTGACCCGCGTCGGCCATAAATGTTGTGCGCAGAATCTCGTGCCGACGTATCAGGTCCGCCAGACTTCTTTCTAAGGCCCTTGTATTGAGGGGACCTTGTATGCGCCGAGCCTGTGGTACAAGATAGGTAGCACTGCCTGGGTGCAATTGTTCTACGAACCAGAGCCGCTGTTGCGCAAAGGAGAGGGGAATGGTCGCTGGACGTTCCATAGCGTGCAGGGGCGGCATTGGAGACACGTCGTGCTGACACCATGCTTGCTCGACCCGCTGCGCAAACCCGGCGAGAGTTGGAGCTTCAAACAACGCTCGTAGTGGCACCGCAATGTTGAGTATGGCTCTTATCTGTGCTAGCAGTCGCGTTGCTAGTAAGGAATGCCCTCCCAACTCAAAGAAGTTTTCATGTCTTCCGACCTGTCTGCAACCCAATACCTCTTTCCATAAGCCTATAAGCAGTTCCTCTATCGGAGTTCTGGACCACGCCTGGGCAGTGCTCTCCTCATGCTCAACTTCTTCGGGGACTCGCAACGCTCGCCGATCCACTTTGCCATTGGACGTAAGCGGCATGGTATCCAGAAACACAAAAGTTGAGGGGACCATAGATGAAGGAAGACGATGGAGCAGATGACGGCGTAATGCACTCGTGGAGAGTGGCTCTGCATTGGACACCACAATGAAGGCGACCAGTTGTGGATGGCCTTTTGTCTCTTGCTCAAGCAGCACCACCGCTTCCTTCACCAGTGGGTAGGTACGTAGAGCAGTTTCGATCTCCCCTGGTTCAATGCGACTGCCATGCAGCTTGATTTGTTGATCTATGCGCCTTAGAAACTGTAGATCGCCTGTACTGAGCATGCGTACCCGATCTCCTGTACGGTACAGACGTGCCCCTTCGGCACAACTCCAGGGATGCGGCACAAAGTGAGCAGCGGTCAAGTCCGGTTGACCTACATACCCGCGTGCAACACCAACACCGCCGATAGAGAGTTCGCCCGCCACACCAATGGGCACGGGTTGTAACCAGGCATCCAGCACATAGGTCTCAATGTTGCTATTGGGGCGTCCGATAGAGAGCGTGAGAAGATCAGCCGGTTGCGTATATTCTTTGAAAGAGGTATGGATACTGGCTTCGGTAGGTCCATAGGTATTGAAGAAACGCCGCTGTTCATACCAACGCGCCGCTAATTCTGCCGGACAACTCTCTGCACCGACGAGGAGCGTCTGAAGGGCTGGATATGGAGCATAAGGCACCGTTGCCAGGATGGAAGGGGTCAAAATAGCGCAAGTCACGGCCTCACGGTGCAGAAAATGGCCCAGATCCGCCCCGGAGAACATGATCTCTTGTGCACCGAGACATAAGACCGCACCACTGGAGAGGGCCAGAAATATTTCCCAGATGGAGTTATCGAAACTCATTGAAGCATGTTGTAACAGACGAGTTTGTGGTGTGATAGTGAAAGCCTGCACGCTGGCTGTAATCACATTGCATAGCCCTTGATGCGTGATCATTGCTCCTTTGGGCAGTCCACTTGAGCCAGAGGTATAGATCACATAGGCCAGAGCATGAGGCAGATTGATAGACACAGGCGGCACTGTCTCGTCTGCTCTCTCTATTGACCAGGTGCTATCGAGGAAGATAACTGGTACCGTTGGGTGCATAAGCCTATCTTGCAGCCGCTGCTGCGTCAGGATCACCTCCGCTTGGGCATCCTGAACCATAAAGGCCAGGCGCTCTGGTGGATACTGTGGGTCCAACGGCACGTAGACGGCACCAGCTTTTAAGATAGCAAGCAGTCCAACCACCA
>VBJK01000511.1:2064-3094 GCA_005879655.1 Chloroflexota bacterium
ACGTGACCTGTATGTCCTCAAAGAGCACTGCTACCGCATCGGGGGTTTGAGCAACCTGCTGCTCAAAGAGCTGATGGATCGTCATCTCGTGCGGATAGTCACAGCTTGTTGCATTCCACGCGACAAGCTGTTGGTGTAGCTCGACCTCCGTGAGTAAGGGCAGAGAGCCAAGACGGGCCTGTGGATCTTGTACAATCCCTTTGAGCAATGTCTGAAAGGAGCCAAGCAAGCGTGCAATCGTCGTCTCTTCAAAGAGATCCGTATTATACTCGAATGTTGCCAGTAGACCCTGCTCTGTCTCTGCCATTGAGAGGGTCAGATCAAACTTGGTAGTCGTGCTCGAAACTTCCAGCGGCTCGATGCTCACTCCTACAATCTCTGCTTGTATCGGCTCTGCCTGTTGCAAAACAAACGTCACCTGAAACAATGGGGAGCGGCTCAAGTCGCGTTCAGGGCTGAGTTCCTCCACCACTTTCTCGAAGGGGATATCCTGGTGAGTATAGGCTCCCAAACAGACTTCACGCACTCGTTCGAGCACTTGCACAAATGGGGGATCGCCTCCCAGATCTGTACGCATGACCAGCGTGTTCACAAAGAAGCCGATCACGCCTTCTAATTCTACTTGCCTGCGATTGGCGATCGGGGTGCCCACGCTGATATCCATCTGCCCGCAATATCTGGCCAGCAGGATCTGGAAAGCGGCAAGCAGCAGCATGAACAGCGTGACATGTTCCTCCCGACAAAGCTGCTGCAATCCCTCCGACAAGTCAGCAGACAAGCACAACGACTGCACTGCTCCCCGGTAGGTTGGCATGGCCGGTCGGGCATGATCGATGGGGAGTTCCAACGGGGCCAAGTTCGCCAGTTGCTTGCGCCAGTAGGCTATTTGCACATCTAGCACAGAGCCTTGCAGCCACGCTCGTTGCCAGAGGGTATAGTCAGCATACTGGATCGCTAGCGGGGAAAGCTCAGATGGTTCTCCAGAGACAGCAGCTTGATAGAGGCTGGTCAATTCTCGTGCGAACACCTG
>VBJK01000512.1:0-551 GCA_005879655.1 Chloroflexota bacterium
TGCCAGTTGGCACAACAGCACATCGTTTCAGAAAAATACTTGAAGATCGTTCGCAGTTGGAAGCGGGACGCGATTTCTTCCTGGCTTACAGCCCAGAGCGTGTTTCGTCTAGTTCTATTTTCCGTGACCTACAGATCTATCCAAAGATTGTTGGGGGAATAGATACACAGAGTACTGAGAAGGCTGCAACATTCTACCAGCAAGCTCTCCAAGCAGAGGTCATCACCATGGCCTCGACCAGCGAAGCGGAATATGTAAAACTTATTGAAACAACATACCGCGATGTCAATATCGCTCTGGCAAATGAGTTTGCCTGCTTTGCTGATACCCATGGGCTTGATGTCGCAGCGGCAATCGCAGTGGCCAATACGCAACCCTATTCACATATTCACCAGCCAGGCGTAGGAGTTGGTGGTCATTGTATTCCAGTGTACCCATACTTTCTGTTGGCCGGGATAAGCAAACAGGACCAGCAGATGGCAGCTGCTGGATTACCCGTGCTTGCCTTGCCTCGCCTTTCGCGGCGCATTAACGATGGCATGGCAGAGTAT
>VBJK01000512.1:620-2829 GCA_005879655.1 Chloroflexota bacterium
ACAAGCTCTCGTAGCACACGGCGCAACAGTCTACGTAGATGATCCGCTCTTCGAGGCCAGTGAACTAGAAGCAGCAGGCTATGTATCATTCAAGCCAGAGCATGAATGTGAGATCGAAGCAGTTCTCCTACAGGCGAGCCACTCGGAGTACCTTCAGTTGGACTTCTCTCGTTTTGTCAACTGCCGAGTTGTCTTGGATGGACGGCGGGCATTGCGTCGTGAAAAGATTGAGGCAGTTGGCATGTGCTATATAGCGATTGGGGATGGCCAAGGTTTACCAATATCTATTTAAACTAAAGTAATATTTGTTAATTAGGAAAGTAACGATGGCTAAGATACTCTTTCTTACATCTTATTATCCCCCTGAAAAAGGGGCGGCGGCAGCGCGTATTAGCGAGACAGCTCAGTGCCTCACACAACGCGGACATCAGGTGACAGTTCTGACAACCTTGCCCAATTATCCAACAGGTATTGTGCCACCAGAATATCGTGGTCACCTTGCTCAAGAAGAGCAGTTAGATGGCATTCGTGTTGTGCGTGTCTGGAGCTATGTTTCTCCCAACAAAGGCTTTTTTCGCCGTATAGTAGCTCAGCTTTCCTTTGGATTGACAGCTCCGCTGCTTGGCTGGGGAAAAGTAGATCAGCCCGATATTATTATTGTTGAATCTCACCCTCTCTTTAATGCGCTCGCCGGGCGCATTCTAGCACGGCTGAAACGTTGTCCTTTCATCTTTACAGTTTCAGATCTCTGGCCGGAATCAGCAATTCAACTGGGTATTTTACGCAATCGGTTACTGATCTGGCTGGCAGAACGCTTGGAGTGGTCGGCGTATGAGCACGCCAGCCTAGTGTGGGCATTGACTGCTGGCATTCAAACCCGGCTTATCCAGCGTGGGCTTCCGCCAGAGCATATTTTTTTACTCACGAATGGGGCAGACACCAAGAGATTTCGGCCAATGCCGAAATCTCAAGCAAAAACAGAGCTGGGTTGGGATGCTCCCTTTACAGTCGTTTACGCAGGCAATCATGGGTTACTTTATAGTATGACGACTGTGCTCGATGCGGCGGAGCAACTGTTACCATACACTGATATACATATTATCTTCGTGGGTGATGGTGCAAGAAAAGCCGAGATGGTGGCTCAAGCACAGAGCCGCCATCTCAAAAACGTTACGTTTTTAGATCCGGTGGCACATGAGCAAATGCCTCTCATTCTAGCTGGTGCCGACGTATGCTTGATTCCTTTGCGAAAAATGCAATTTCTTGAAGGTACGCTTCCCTTAAAAATGTATGAAATTATGGCATGCGCTCGTCCAATCTTGTTAGGAGTGGATGGTGAAGCACGTCGCCTTGCCGAACAGGAGGCAGGTGCAGCCCTCTATGTCGAGCCAGAGAACGTAGAAGCTCTGGTTTCAGCGATTCTTCATTTGCGAGAGCACCCCGAAGAAGCGGAGCTATTGGGGCAACGAGGCCGTGCCTTTGTGGAAGCACGGTTTGATCGCCATCAGTTGACCGCAGAGCTGGATATGCACATTGCGAGAGTGCTCAAGCCAAAAGTACTCGCCTCATCACTGCCAGCAACGTCCTACCCAAATTCTTCGCTGACTGAGCTTGCACCAGCAAATGTTGTAGCTGAAAAAAGCCAATCTTATACAAATAGTGAAATGGTAGAAGATAAATTACTAGATAGCGTCGATATGAGAATATAGTGAGAAGCAGGCGGACCTGCAAAGAACGTTAGGGGGTCTCTTATGCAATCTGATATTGAACGTGGCATATCTGTGGCAACCGCCCCAAGTTTGGGCAAAGCGCAACCCCAACTTATACCGGCAAGTGAGGAAGATCTCTCTTATCTAAAAAAATTCTTAACTGAAAGTGGCGTTTTTCAGTCGATCGGTGCTGGGAAGGATGCTCCAAATTCGTCCTATCGACACAGAAATGGGTTGAGCAAATGGCAGAAATCCTCGCTTGCTACGTGGCATAGCGTTCTTGTGTCAGGCGATGTCATACTCTTGACATCACTGCTATTAGTAATGCTGCCATTGTTCTCACCTCTTCAATGGGTAAGTGGTGTATTTAGAGGAACAAGCCTTGAATTTATTTGGTCGTGTCTTGCTCTGCTATGCTGGGTTGTTGCCATGAATGTGACTCAGGCGCAAAAGCTAAGTTATGCCAGGAGCCGATTTACTGGTCCGTGTTGCACATTATT
>VBJK01000513.1 GCA_005879655.1 Chloroflexota bacterium
CAAGTACTCAACTCATCTAGGCACGGGCACAAGGCAGTACCATAGATGGGGTGAAGATTTGCGAGAGAGTCAGCGTAGATCAAAGTTGTCTGTCAAAACAGAAAAAGTGTCGAGATAAGAGATGTTAGTGTTGTGTTGTCTGTCGAAACAGACAATATGGAAGAGTTGCGTATGTATGTTGAAACAGACAGGAGAGACACGGCATCTACGTTGGTGTGAGGAGTCGAGAGGGGGGAAAAGGTGTACAGGATGAGGATGCTGTAGCAGAACCATCCTGTACACCTGGGGGAGTGGTTGGAGAAGCGATGATGGATACGTCACGATGTTGTTCTTGTCTGTTTGCGCGCTCGCCATGCAGGTGGGCAACATGATGATATCGAGCACCTGCATGGGCACGCTTGGTACCTCCTTTGTCAGAAAAGCAAAACCCTGTAGCACCTGTCTACAGGGTTGGATGACGGAAAGAGCAAGCCCGTATAGTTCCGTTAGCCAGTGGTAAGCCTATGCTGGAGCACTGAAACCCTCTCAGCGCTTGCACCTCTTCACCGTTGTTATACGACTTGTTCTTTCCCTCACCGACTGAACCCGATTGTTCAGCCAGTGGACACGAGACTGTCGCCAGCTCGTGCGGGGATGCAGCGTAACATCACATCTCTCAGCCAGGATGTGCACCTCTCTGTTTCTCTTCCACTCGCATACCTTGCCGCCCCCACTGGTACACTCACGGACCGTGTACCAGCTTATGCACTCTTCACAGAGTGTTTTGCCGCGCTGCCCGCTTCTTGACCGTGTTCCATGCTTTCGGGCCGCCTTAGCTCTCTTACCACACCGCTAGCAACTTCACCAGTGATTTGGCTTCGCGCGCGCTCTTGCGATAAATGGAACGTACCCGCTTATCTTGTGTTGTAAATGCTCTTCTTAGGTTGTTTGAAGGTGCTGTTGGTATGGTAGTGTTTGTTGGAACTAATATCTTTTGCCAGAAGGCTAAAAGATTCAATAACACTAACATGGTTAAAGATTAACATGCTAGCAGTTGGTTTGTCAATACCAAATGGCTAAAAGAAATAAAGAGGCTAAATAAAATGTTCAAGAGGAGAGATAACCCGGCTAACCCTTAGTACTCTTTTGAAAAAAATGCCAAGTAGCTAAACAAGCCAAAAAGTACTACAATCTTATACAAAAGTGCTAGATAAGACAGGGGATGAGAGAAAAAATGAAAACCTACTACACGGCAGAAGAAGCCATGAAAAAACTGGATTTGCCAAGGAGTACATTTCACTATCTTGTCCGAAAGGGCGAAATTCGTAAAATTGTACTGCCACTAAGAAAGCAAGCAGTTTACTCCAAGCAAGAAATTGATCAGATAGCAGAGGAAAAAGCCAAAATGCTAACACAACTTGAAATAATACCAGCACGAATAGCATTTGTTGTCCCAAACCGAGCGGACCTAGAACAACTAATCGAAATTGAAAAAGCATGTTACCATGAAGAAACGCTATTCTCTCCTGAGATAATAGAGCAGAGAATGCACCACAATCCAGAAAATATCCATGTGCTCAAAGATACTCAAACAAACGCGGTACTAGGAAGCATTACCATGAGTCCTATGAGAGAGAAGACCTTGGAGCAACTTATCAATCTAGAAATAGATGACACTAAGGTACCCATAGAGGACTATTTACCTTTTGCGCCTGGGACCACTCAAGATATCTATGTGATGAGCATCATTGCTAGACCAGCACTCACGGAGAAGTACTATGCTGGAAAGGTGCTAGTAGCAACTCTCAACTTTCTCACAGAGTTGCTAGACAGAGATGTCAAAATTGGGAAAATATACACCGTAGCTGTCACTAAAGAAGGCGAGGAGTTAGTTCAAAATCTAGGCTTTACCCTCTTGAAGACAGAGTGGACAGGAGAAAATGAGGAATTCAGACGCTCCTATGTGATAGATCTAGCAAACACTGATAGCAATCACAAGCTCGTAAAAATGTTTCAAAAACATCTAAAGAACCTAGAGCGTAGGAAAAAGAGATACCAAAAACAGACAAAGCTAGATAGTTGATTGAAGCTCTAGAAAAGCTACCAGACGCCTAAGTATTCTAAAGAAGCTTCCAGTTAAGCCAACCACCAGAGCTAGCCCGGAAGGTCGTATACAGGCTATGGATCAACAAAAAAAACAAGCCCCCTCTGCATGAGGGGGCTTATGCTTGCAGCAGCAATATGCTAGAACAACAAAGATGTTCAAGCGGCCTCTGAAGAGCACTCATCATCATCGGTCCAACGGAAAAGAGGCTCAATATTGTGTCCGTATACATAATTTTGTACCCCTATTGTAACATGACTTTTTGGATCAAGACGAGTAGTCAGAAGTCGAGGCATATCTGAAAGAGTTGCGACATCC
>VBJK01000495.1 GCA_005879655.1 Chloroflexota bacterium
CACCGACGTCTTTAAAGAAATTAAATGACATGCTCTGAGCCGTTGCTAACAATGGAAAGCATTCGCTATGGGATTCAAATCATGTGAAATTGATTCGATAATGTAGAGAGATACACATTTCTTAGCTCCTTTAAAGTTTAAATAATATGTAGTATCATCATCATTAAAATCATGTTATTATTATTTCCTCTGAGACGCTTTCTTCATAATTATCTTTATTTTCTTCTGCTTTATATCATTGAAAGACGGCAATCCCCCTTTTCTTTTTGCAATAACTCGCCGCTCCTTTCGCCTTATTTTGCCCGACTCCTCTCGTTCGTCCATGTAACGATATCTCTTCCTCAACCATATCATCATAGCTTGCCGCATGAAAGCAACCAGAGAATGGCGAATGCCGACCGCCGAACTGTTCGAATGTGTAATAAGATGATCGGGAAAAAACAACAGATCGCCGGGCCGTAACTCGACCTCGACTTGTAATTCCCAGAGAATTACATTTCCGCCCTCATAGTTCCCAAGCGGACAAAGACAACTAACTCCATACATAGCACTCAGCACGTCTCGATGCTCTTTGCAACAGACAGGTTCGATCGTTCCACGATTGATGGCCATTCCCATCCATGGTCCGGCTTTTCGCTGTAAACAATCCGGCAACGGATATTGCGCACAAAATCGATAGCAACCGGCGAAGACATTTTTCATCACTCCATCAGCATAGTCCCATAGCGGCTTCGCCGCGTTCACAAACTCTTCTGCAGATGCTCCATCCCGTCTGAAATTGCAACTTTCCAACGGCTCTAAGCCTGGCGTCATTGGATTCCACACACAGTAAAATCGAACATCGTCGACGCCTCTCGCCTCGACCCCGTCGCATCCCCTTGAATGAGAAACCGGCGGAAGTTCCTCGATCATACGCGCCAATTCGTTCAAATCGACCAAGCCGTCGATCCCGGCAGAGGGTACAAGATATGCGATCGTCGCATCGTCCTTTTCCCGAAGCGTTATATGCTGACCGTCGGTCGCCTTGATCTTGGCAAAACGTCCCGCAGCATAGCGTTGTCGCCAGCTCTCCTGTACGGGCAACTGTTTCGGGATACCATCGGTCGCGAAGGGGCGCCCAAACGCACCGGCACGTGAATCACCCTCGCGTTGTAATTATGGATTGGAATTGTCGGCATCAGAGCACCACTCATTGTTACCCATCGTATACACAAATTCTCAATGGCGAAGTACAATAGGTCCTTTGTAGAAGTGGTCCTCACGGTCTATAAACCAGAGCTTATAGAGTGTGTGCCTTTCGGCGTCAACCCAGATCTATTGCCTATGCACCGTCGAGAATTGTGACACGCAGACACGCAATGGAGTGGGAGTGGCAGTGTCCTCAGGAGCGCCTTTTTCGAGTAGAAGCCGCTCCGTTACTTATATTTATATCTAACAAAATCAGCCTAGTGGACGATGGATGGATAGACCGATCTTGCACGGACAATGGAATAAATGTTTGCGCGGACATTGCGTAAACTCATCATATCTTAACAAAATCAGCCATATGAACGATGATGGATAAACCTTGCGTAGGACGATTAAATAAACCTTGTAATGGACGGATGAATGAGCGTATGCTGAGACGTATTGTCGAGACATATGTCGAGGAGACGACGATGGATGAGTGGGTGGATGGGGGGGGGTGGACCGGGGATGAATGCGAGGAGTGGACGCTCTCCCCCCCCCACCTCGTCATTATTATAAATATAATATTGTTGGAGGTTGAAAAACGTCGGGGTAAATCGGGTCGAGCGGTTGATCTACCCCGACGTAAATCGGCCCTCACTTACGTAACGTCGCCGCGATTGGCTGGGACCCGGTCCCGGGACCCACACGAAATTCGTGTGGGTCCCCCGAATCCGCTGGGGACCCGACCTCATAGACCGATAAATATTGTAAGGCGCATAAATCTGTAGACTTCAGGCAAATTTGAAATCTGCACAAACGCCAGGTTGATCCTTTCACGACAGGCGCCTTTGTCGCGTTGAACGCCTGTATAACATCATTTCTGGCTATGTGCTGACTTGCAGGATTCTTAACATGCCGTATCCATTAACTCCGATTCAAAGATTGACCGCCCAAGCCCTTTTGCTGGCAAAAACACCTCATACGGAGGTCGCTTCGGAGGTCAATTGCTCAATTCAACAAGTTAAGAAGATGAGCTCCAATTTCAACAAATATGGGTCGGTAGTGGCTCCTGCTCTTTTGAAGAGAGGTCGGCCGTCGATATTAAATGATGAAATGAGGGCGGTATACTCTTTCCCTTCTCTCGTCAACATATACTAACTCTCTTCTTGCTAAAGGCCTTAGTTGCGCTTCTGGAGGATTTTCCTTATACATATCGTGACGAAATGGTGGATTTTCTTGCAGAAGAGTTTGATGTATCTGTTTCTTTGGATACAATCAGCCGAGCTCTCAAAGCAGCAAATCTATCTCGGAAAAAGGTACAATTTAAGCTTATATTCTCTTTGAATTTTAGTAGAAGCTAAGGCGTTAGTTACAAAGGATTGCCAGAGAACAAAACGAGTACCTCAGAGTGGAATGGCTTTCTCGTTTGACAAACTGGAGTTATGACCAGCTGATGTATATCGATGAGTCTGCTGCGAATGAGCGTTCCCTTGATCGCAAGTATGGATGGTCGCCTAAAGGTGTTCCTGCACGCGTTATATCATCTACAAAGCGCTCTAAAAAATGGTCAATTTTGCCTCTCTATACCTACAAAGGTTTTATTGCTTGGGAGATTATTCACGGCTCATACAACGCTGAACTTTTTGTCAACTTTCTTCAATTCAAAGTCATTCCCTTGACAACTCCATATCCAGGGCCACGGAGCATTCTCGTGATGGATAATGCACGAATTCACCACCATGAAGTACAGCCTGATCTACTCTTGCATAGCTAAAAGTAGAATGTTGAGATTTTGTGTCAGGAAGCAGGCATTAAACTTGCGTACTTACCGCCTTATTCTCCAGATTTAAACCCAATTGAAGAAGCTTTTGCCGAGCTCAAAGCCTGGTTCAAGAAGAATTACAAACTAGCAGAAGCGATGCCATTTGAAGACTTTCTAGCGCTTGGATTGAATTTTGTCAAAGATGGCGCCAAGAATCATTTTACTCGAAGTCAAGTGGATATCCCCATTGAAGCTGGAAATGATGAGGACTACTATGAACATTAGTATGAAATTAAATGAATAGAAATGTAGCTATCATTGTTGCATTATTCTCTCCTCTTAATTGTTGATGTAAAGACCTTGATGTCCCCCGCTAACCTCATTCCCACACCCATGCCGATGTCCAATACTTTAAAATCATTATTGCTCATCTTGCGTAAAGTTTGCAGAGTTGCGCCCTCTGCCAACAGCTTTTCTTTCGCAGCATTCAAGAGATGTGCATGCCTAGGCGTCTTATTGATGTGCCATTGAATATATTCTTCAATTTCGGTATCAGGATCAGAGTCTGAACGGACTGGGGAAGACGGCAATGTATATCGACTTGTTTGAAAAGGTTGAGATGAGGACGGACTTGATTCCAAGTCTTCTCCTAGAAACTGAGAGCCATGGAGAGGTGCACTATGCCGTCTACTGGCACTGTATGGAGTTGGAAACATATGAACGTGGTTGTGAATAACCGGTGCATTGCTTGCTGTCGACTTATTCAACGCCTTATCAACCGATCGACCCCCAATTTTGGAGGACATCTCATTACGAAGAGAGTCTGTGGGTACTTCGAGAGTTGCTTTGCCTCGTTGTATATCGATATTCCATTGTATGAGGTTGTTGGCACTGATTGAAAGATGTTTATTACCGTTGATGCTGTCGACAAAGCATGCTGCAGTATGATTGCGACAGCCTTTTCGATCACAGTACCAGCGCTTAGCAATTGCCATAGCATGATTCTCTGGAGGATCTATCTCGCGTCGTTGTGCTTGATCAACAAGAGAGTCCGTGGTTGTCTATAAGTCAGCAAAGTTGAGTTTAGGGACTCACGCGACGGGGTACATTTTGACTATTGCTAGACATTGCGCTTGAGGTAGGCCTTTGCTGACTAGGAGTTTGTGTGCTCTCGAGAGGTGGAGGGACAGACTTTGTCTTGTATTTTACACTCCAATCGATGGCAAGGGAATCCTTCTTCTCCATGAATAGCTTTTCGATAATCCCTTCGATATCATTCCAATCCATACGAGTTTTGATATCAGGCATCATAGGTTTAGTTCGGGAGGCAGTTATTGTTGCAATACTGGATACAAGCAATGTTTCGACACCTACTCCGGCCGCTTCTTTGACCAAATCGACTGAGGATTGCCAAACATGAGGAAAAGTGAGGAGGCCGAGTTTATACGTCTTTGTTGTACTTTTCAATCGATTGTTATCAAGGTATATCGTGTGTTGAACGAAGAATTCGCAATCCGCAGGGTCAAGGCGTGGTTTGGCAGGAGGAAGACGTGAGGGAGGAAGGTCAAGGTCGTCATCCGAGCTCTCTTCTGATGCGGTTGAGGAAAGGGGTTCGACAGGTGGCCTTCGGGTTTTTTTTGACGGTGCGCGACGAGTAGGTGGGCTCGGTTCCTCATTGGCGCGTCTCTTCTGACTCGGAGTAATAGTACGTGGAACTCTGGACATGATGGAGGCCTGACCGAATGACAATGGTGGAGTACAATGCAAAAATGTACAGAATCGTCGGTATGGACAGGGCGCGTTTGTGCAGATTTCAAATTTGCCTGAAGTCTACAGATTTATGCGCCTTACAATATCTTCTTCATTATATATTCGATTTTCTTTCTTGAAATTCGATCTCATTTTTTCGATTTGCTTCTTTTCATTCATACAGTCTAGATTAAAACTCTTGGCCACATCACCATTTTTTAATTTTTTTCGATAAAACCTCCCAAAATCGATTTTTCGTACTTTTAACCACAAACAAGTCTAATACTAATGTAATAAAGTTTTAATATTGTAGATATGGGTCATTCCTTACGACCTGAGCAAGAGAAGCTCGTGAAAGGCATGCTAATGCTCGAACAACCCTCATTAGCCATTGCCGCGGTTGCAAAATGCTCCACGCGACAAGTTCGTCGAATAAAGCTCAATCTTCTTAAATATAACTCTGTTCGTGCTCCAAAGGTTGTACATCAAGGACGTCCACTGAAAGTTACGCGTCAAATGGAAGAGGTATAAAAAAAATCCTTATTTTCGAGCATTTGTTTGTTCCCGCTCTAATGGTTAGGCGCTAAAGGAGTTTTTAGAGTACAGATCCCATAAATATATCGATGAAATGATTTATTTCCTTTGGGATGAGTTCAATGTGATGATATCTACAGCCACAATGCAAAAGACCCTCGATAGAATGGAAATTACGCGAAAATTGGTACTTTATATTTCATGTTGCTAATAATAGATTAAATCTTGTGTTTAGATACAAAAGCGGGCACTAGAACGAAATGAAGACCTCAGAACGGATTGGAGAGACAAGCTAAAGGACATGGAAGCTCATCAACTCATTTTTATCGATGAATCTGCGGCTAACGAGCGTACAAGCCATCGAAAATATGGGTGGGCGCCTCGCGGAGAGACACCTATACTCTACGAATCCATTAAACGTTCCGAAAGATGGTCAATTCTTCCAGCTTATGGATGTGGTGGTATGCTCAATTGGGATATCATACAAGGGTCATTTACAACTGAGTTATTCGTGCAATTTATCGAAAATAAGGTGCTTCCAATGTGCACTCCATATCCAGGGTCAAGGTCGATTATTGTTTTAGACAATGCTCCCATACATAAAGATAAAGTATGCAACCTCCCTCCACCCTCCCTCCACCCGCTCAGGTCTTATATTTACGCACTAGATTATACGACAAATCATTGAAGCGAAGGGGGTACGCTTGGAATTTTTGCCCCCTTATTCCCCAGATTATAATCCCATCGAAGAAGCTTTTGCGGAGTTAAAAGCATGGTGCAAAAGAAATCAAGTTTTAATAGATTCGTATGCCAGCTATGACCTATTTTTAGAAGCTGGTCTTCGGCATTTACAAAAAAATCCCGGAAACCACTTCCGATCGGCTTTAATTGACTTGGAGAGCTAGAACTGTGTCGTTACTATTGATTTAATTTAATTAATACTTATAAATCATGCTTAACCATGTCTAACCTCTTCCTTTGACCTTAGACTTTAAAAATTTTGCGGTGTAGTTTCGAATCTTGGACCCCACACCTTCACTAATGCTCATGCGATCAAAACTCTCGTCTGACAATCTTTTAAGATCTCCAAAGGTGTAGTCTTTTTCAATTAAGACATCCCCAGCTGCCATGAACTTCTCTGCGAGATTTGGGACCCTTTTCGCCCACCAATTCATATATTCCCTTAGCTTTTCAGTGCCGGATTC
>VBJK01000496.1 GCA_005879655.1 Chloroflexota bacterium
AACACAGCAAGCACTGAAGGGGGCAAGGTAACACAAGTGATGGCTTGCTCTTGCAACAGCTTCAACAAATCCTTGCCTGGCTGTATGCGTGCGGCCTCCGCTAGATAGAGGCTCCCCCCAGTTAGCAGCGTCATAAGTATCTCTGAGACTGAAGCATCAAAGCTCAATGAAGCAAACTGCAATACACGACTGCCAGGCCCAATGACGAACTTTTCTGCCTGAGCCAACCCTAGATTACCTAATCCTCGCTGAGTCACCTGTACACCCTTGGGAACTCCCGTAGAGCCAGAAGTATAGATGATGTAGGCCAGATTGTCCGGTGAGATCGTGCTTATGAGATTCTGATCTGCCTGGGCGGTTACGGTCTGCCACAGTTGCTCTAGTGTATTTCCACTTGACTTATTATGATTTGATGTATATACTTCTCCTTCAGGGAGGTAGCGGGTGCCAATATCCTTTCCAAACCCGGTTGAGGGATTGAAAATCTGCTCGCACAGTTGTTGTTGCGTTAGCACGATCCCTACATGCGTCTCCTGCAACAGATATGCCAGACGCTCGCCAGGATAAGTGGGATGGAGCGGGACATAAGCCCCTCCTGCTTTGAGCACTGCCAGCACCCCCACAATCAGCTCGCTGCTACGCTCCAGACAGATGCCAACCAAAACTTCAGGACCTACCCCTAGCTGTTGCAGATAATGGGCCAGTTGGTTGGCCCGTCGATTGAGTTCTCTATAGGTCAGTACCTCGTCTTCTCCGCAGGCTACTGCCACTGCGTCTGGTGTACGTGCTACCTGCTGCTCAAAGAGCTGGTGTGCACACAGCTCTGGGCCAGCGTGACTCATCGTCGCATTGCTCTGTAACAACAGGTGCTCGCGCTCAGCCTCCGTGAGCAGAGGGAGAGTTTCGATAGGTTGCTCAGGATCACGCACAATCGCCTCTAAGAGCACCTGCCAGTGACTTAACAGTCGAGCTATCGTCGTCTCATTGAACAAGTCAGTACTGTACTCTACCTCGGTGAGCAGGCCTTTGGTGGAAGGTCAGATCTGTCACGGTAATATCTAAACTGGGCAGGGTCAGTAAGGCAAAGAACACCTGGAACAAGGGCGACTGGCTTGCCGAGCGCTCTACTTGCAACGCCTCCACTAGCCTTTCAAAGGGCAGATCCTGATGCGCATAGGCTTGCAGCGCGACTGGCCGTATACGGGCGAGCAGTTGTAAAAAGCTGGGATTACCAGAGAGATCCGAGCGGAGTACTAATGTGTTGGTAAAGAAGCCGATTAAGTCCTCTAGTCCTGCGTGGCTACGATTGGCAATGGAAGTACCTACCACGATATCCTGTTGGCCACTGTAACGCATCAACAAGACCTGGAATGCTGACAGCCCCGTCATGAATAACGTGACCCCTTCCCGCTGGCTCATACTCTTCAGTCCTTGCAAGAGCACAGGCGAGAGTAGTAGTGAAATCCTGGCTCCGGCATTCGTGCGTGAGGCTTTGCGCGAGTAGTCCGTAGAGAGATCCAATAATGCTGGTGCACCGGAGAGTTGCTGTTGCCAGTATGCCAAGAGATCCTCTAAGCGACTGGCTGGCCCTTGCTCTCTACCTTGTAACCATTGCCGTTGCCAGAGTGCGTAGTCAGCATATTGCATTGGTAATGGTGGTAGCTGGCTTGGTTGCCCAGCGATGTGAGCCTGGTAGAGTATTGTCAGTTGGCGTACGAGTACCGCCATTGACCAGCCATCGCAGACGATATGGTGCAGCGTGAGCAATAATACGTGCTCTTGCTCAGACAGCCTCAGCAGGTGGACGCGCAGCAACGGGCCTTTGGCCAGATCAAAGGGGTGCTGCCCCTCGGCATGTGCCAATTGAGTCACCTGTTGGTTGCTGCGCTCGGCGGAGGTTGCGTCACGCAGGTCAATCACCGGCATCTGGATGGAGAGCGTCGGGGCAATGACTTGAAATGGACTCCCTGCACGTTCCTCAATGGTTGTCCGCAAGACTTCGTGCTGTTGCACGACCATTGCCAGACTCCGTTCCAACGCCTCCACATGCAGTGGACCACACAGACGCAGGGCCAGGGGCACATTATACCAAGCACTCTCCTCCTTCCACTGATTGAGGAACCATAAGCGCTCTTGTGCAAAGGAGAGTGGGAGAACATCCGGTCGCTCCATTGCCCCAAGGGCATGGGGCAGCATGGATGGCACGTCATGCATGATTTCCTCAAGATAGCAGGCAAGCTGGGCAATGGTGGGAGTTGCAAAGAGGCTACGCAACGGCAGCTCTACCTGAAACATCTCGCGCATACGCGCAATTACCTGCATGGCCAGCAGCGAATGGCCTCCCAGTGCGAAGAAATCGTGATGGATGCCCACTTGAGGTACATGCAACAACTCAGCCCACAGCACGGCTAGCTGCTCTTGCAAGGGCGTTTGAGGCATTACTATCTCAGTACCCACAATACACTGACTGTGGTCGGGCAACGGCAGAGCCTTACGGTCCACTTTACCGTTAGGTAAGAAGGGCAGGGCATCTAGCAGCACAAAGAAGGTTGGGACCATGTAAGCAGGTAGTTGTGCTTGCAGATAGCTCCGTAACTCACCCGCCATCTGTGCTTTCGCCTCCTCTCCCATGACCTCTTTAGCTGACGCATCAACCATCTGCTGTCTATTGACCTCCTCCTTCAATTTGGCCAGTTCATGCAGACTCGCTAGTACCTCATCCTCATCGACCCCAAAATCGACCAGACATGCTATCTCATCCACGCCAATCTCCCTAAGTTGCTCCACCATCGGTAGACACGTGCTAACCGTCCCCATCAGACCACTCGTCTCATAATAGCGGTCGAAGGCATGTGCTAACAGCGCGTCCATGTCATCTTGTGTGAGAGCATTCAAATCTGCACTATATCCGCTGATCTGGGCCAGGGTACTCATAAGCTCGACAGAGCTGCTTAAATAGGTGCAGAAAGGGTGTCGTACCTTCTCACGCACAGCAGCGCTCTCTGTGCCGAGGAAGGTATGCAGCATGAGAGTCACGTGACCAGGACCTTCATGTCCATGCAGTTGCCTGCTCTGGCGATACAGCGCGATCTTTTCCGCTAACTCATCCACGCTCTGTCCCAGCAAGTGCGTGAGCAGGTTCACCCCCATTTCACCCGCTTGCCGAAACGTCTGCGCATTTCCGCTCGATGTCAGCCATACGGGCAGTTCAGGCTGGATCGGCTGAGGATAGATCTTCACTGCTACCTCGTGTCCTGTGGGATTGCGTAGTGCGATGGCCTCGCCCCGCCACAGCTTGCGTACCGTCTCGATCTTTTCCAGCATGATCTTCTTGCGTTCCGTGTAGTGCTCTGGTGCTAAGACAAAATCGTTGGCAATCCAGCCCGTGGCAAAAGAGAGTCCCACGCGACCAGTAGACAAGTTGTCAACCACGGCCCACTCCTCGGCGACACGCACCGGATCATGCAAGGGCAACACAACACTGCCCGCCCTGATCTGCACCTTCTGCGTGATGGCCGCGACTGCCGCACTGGTGATAGATGGGTTGGGATAGAGACCACCGAAGGGGTGAAAGTGGCGTTCGGGTGTCCAGATTGCCGTAAAGTTGTGCGTGTCGGCAAATTTGGCCCCCTCCAATAGCAACTTATATCTCTGCTTTGAGGCAGTGCCATCCCCTACAGCGTCATTGGCAAAGTAGAATAGACTGAACTCAAGCTCTTTCGTGCTCGTGGACTGCTGATCTTGCTCGCTGGCCGTGCGCTGGTCAGACCTGGCTACGCAATAGGCCACCAGACGCTTCTCCTCTTCATCTGCTCGCGTCAGTACCACGGCCTGCTCAACCGCTGGATGCTTCAGCAAGGCCGCTTCTATCTCTGCCAGTTCGATGCGATAGCCTCGGAGCTTGACCTGCTGATCCACACGTCCGAGAAACTCAAGTGTCCCATCGGGCAGAGCACAAGCCAAATCACCTGTGCGGTAGAGCCGTGCCCCCGGCGCGAGGCTCCAAGGATGGGGCACAAAGCGTTCAGCTGTCAACTCTGCTCGCCGCCAGTACCCACGCGCAACGTTGGCACCGCCTATGTAAAGCTCGCCAGGCACCCCAATCGGGACGGGTTGCCATGCCTCATTCAGCAGGTATACCTGCGTATTGGCAATCGGGCGACCAATGGGAACAAGCAGCAGTGTCTCGCCTCCAAGGAGCTGGCCCCCCTGCCTTGTGTCATAGTAAGTGACATCGGCAGCTACCTCTGACGAGCCATACAGGTTGAGCAGCACCTTGTGGGGCAGACGGTCCATAAACAACATGGCCAGGTCCACAGTGAGCGCCTCGCCACTACTGGTCCAGTATTTCAGATGTGGCAGCCGGTGCTCCAGATTGGTCTCTGTATGCAGCAGAACGCGCAAGAGGGCAGGCACCAGCACAATCCGTGTGATCTGTCCTTGCGCCAGCCTATCAATGAGTTGGTGTAGAGCCTTGAGCACCTCATCACTGATGAGGACTATGCTGACACCTCGCAGCAAGGGTCCAAAGATTTCCCAGATCGAGTCCACGAAGCTTAAAGAGGTCTTCTGGCAACAAATCTCTTGAGCCTCAAAGGGAAAAGATTCCCACATCCACGCTAAGCGGTTGAGTATAGCGCGATGCGTTGTCATAACTCCCTTGGGTCTGCCCGTCGAACCGGAGGTGTAGATCACACAGGCCAAATCCTCTGCACACACCAGATTCCTCGGCTTCTCCTCAGACTCCTGCTCAATGGCCCTCCATGCGGCATCCAAACAGATTACTGGAACAGTGAGTTCAGGCCATGTCTCAAGTAGCCGTTGCTCTGTCAGCAGCACAGCTATCTGGCTATCTGCAAGCATAAAGGCCAGACGCTCTTGCGAAGAACTTGGATCTATCGGCACATAGGCGTATCCCGCTTTAAGCACTGCTAGCAGTCCCACGATCATCTGGATGCTGCGTTGCATACCGATACCTACCAAAATGTCAGGATCACACAGGTGACAGCCTGAGTGTAGACCTGATGAGCACGCCAGATGTTGCAGGTGATGAGCCAACTGATTCGCTCGTCGATTGAGTGCGGTAGAGGTAAGCGCCTCATCTTCAAAGACCAGTGCCACGGCATCTGGTGTCTGCCCTACCTGTCGCTCGAAGAGTTGGTGAATACACACATCCTGCGGATAGTCAGTTTCTGTCGCATTCCACTGCACCAGCAACTGCTCGCACTCTTGCACGGAGAGGAGCGTTTGCCGTGCGTAATGTCTGGATGGTGCAGTTGCCAGTTCGACGAGGGCCTGGGCATAGTAGCCACCAATCGCCTTGATCTGCTCCAGACAGAGTTCCTGTGTGTCACACTGTAAAGAGAGCTGGATCTGAGACGAAATGACATCCACAGAAAAGTTTGCCACCAGTGCAAAGTTTGTCCTTTCAAAAACGTCGGTCCCCAACACTTGAAAAGGCAAAGCAGAAGTGTCTCCACGCAACAAAAGATCTTGATACACATGAAAGTGCACAAAGTTGAAGAGCGTTTCAAAGAGCACCCGCATATCTCTCAGCCTCTGAATCTCAACGAGAGGATACCAACGGTATGGCAGCAATTCACACTCAGTTGCGAAGGTTGCTTGTATCAGTTCATCCCACGTCCCATCGGACAGCTTTAAACGGAATGGCAACGTATTGAGAAAAAGCCCCAGTGTGCGTTCCCCGTCAGCTATCTCAGGCCGCCCATTAGAGACTAGCCCGGTGAGCACGTCTGTCTCTGCATGAATAGAGCTTAATACCCTCAGATGGACTGCTAAGAGGACACTCTTGAGCGGAACGGCGTTCTCCTGAGCTATGGATTTAAGGCGAGCCGACACTTCTTGCGAGATGGGAACGGGCAAGACATACATCCCGGCATTCTCAGCGGACTGTCCAGCAGATCTCCAACGCGGTAGTCTGGCACTCATAACCTCATGCAGTTTCTCAAGCCAGTACTGCCTGGCTTTCTGACGTGCTATAACTTTGCGCTCCAACGCCACAAAATCTCGGAACTGTAGCACAGGTGGAGCTGCACAAGAGGCATGGCTTCCTGAGAGCAATGCTAGATAGATCTGCATAAGCTCGGTCATCAGGGATGCCGCACTCCAGCCATCCAGTACCGCATGGTGCCAGCTTAAGGTCAGTTGGCAGGTGCTTTCACTGCGCAGATGGAGCTGAAAACGCAGCAATGGCGCTTGTGTCCAGACAAAAGGACGGCTCTTTTCTTCCTCAAACCAAGCTCTTAGCCTCTCATCTTGCTCCTGTGGAGAGAGTCCCCTGAGATCCTGGCATTGCAAAGGTATAGTCACCCGGCGATGGATCAGTTGCAGTGGCTCACTAAAGCTATGGAGATCAAAAGAGGTCCGTAGCATCGGGTGGCCAGCCGCAAGCTGCTCCAAAGCCGTCTGTAGTAGCTCGTAATTAAGGGGCATTGCGAGATGATAGCTCACGATGTCGTGGTAGACTGCCGATGCAGGATCATACTGACTGTGGAAGACCGTGCCTGCTTGCTGCATGGTGAGCGGGTAGGCATCCTCCACATCAGCGGGTAATCTCCACCGATCTTGAGCTGTAATGAGGTCCCATGCTTGCGTGGGTGTGGCCAGCAGTTCCTCCAAGCTATCTGCGCTCAATGCTTGCACCAGTTCATAAATCGTCTGTTGCCGATAAAGCTGCTGTAGCGAAAAGTGGATGCCTCGTTCCCGCGCCTGAGAGAGCACCTGGATGCTATGCATGGAATCCCCACCGAGTGCAAAGAAATTATCATGAATGCCAACCTGCTCTCGACCAAGCACGGAGGCCCAGATAGTCGTGAGAATCTCTTCGCTTGGCGTGCGTGCAGGCACCAGGGCGGCAGCGCGATCCGCTCTCATCTGCTCCGGCATCGGCAGTGCTGCCTGATCCAGCTTGCCATTGGGGGTCAGCGGCAATCGTTCCAGGAAGACTATGCTTGCAGGTACCATATAGTCAGGCAACTGCTTACGTAGGTGTTCTTGCAAGGCACGAGCTGTCGGGGTTGTGCCCTGCGCTGATCCCCCGCGAGGCTGCAACTTCGCCTCCACAGCGCCGTGAGATGTAAGAGTCTGATCCTCCCGTGGTGACGCCGCTGATACTACGTAGGCTATCAGGTATTTCCTGGATGCTTCATCTTCTCGCAGCACAACAACTGCCTCTTGTACAGCAGGATGAGCCTGCAATGCCACCTCGATTTCACCTGGCTCAATGCGGTAGCCTCGCAATTTCACCTGCCCATCATTGCGCCCCAGATACTCAATAGCCCCATCCTGCCGATAGCGGGCAATATCGCCCGTTCTATAGAGACGCGTGCCTGGTTCAGAACTCCATGGATTGGCAATGAACCTCTCTGCGGTTAGCGCTGGTCGTCTGTAGTAACCGCGTGCTAACCCCGCACCACCAATGTACAATTCTCCTGGGACCCCGATCGGCACTGGCTGTAGCGCCCTGTCTAGCAGATAGACCTGGATATTGGCAATCGGATGACCAATTGGCACCCGCACGTCTTCCGCAACTGTATACTGACATTGCCAGAAGGTTACGTCGATGCTAGCTTCGGTCGGCCCGTAGAGATTGTGCAGTTGGATAGCAGGAGTAGGGAGAATGCCTTGTGTCTGTCCGGTGTCCTCTACCGCTGTAACAGAGCGGAAGAAGCGTGCTTGTAGCGCTGGTGTGAGGGCTTCTC
>VBJK01000497.1 GCA_005879655.1 Chloroflexota bacterium
CCATGGAAGGGCTTATCACTTCGAGATATCCAAACTTGATCAGTTGCTGATATTGATTCTCCGTCAGCATCTCACGCAGTAGCGCTTTGGCGCGACTCTCAGCGGATAGGTGCTCGCTAAACGATTCGCGTAAGCGGCCCATGTTGCCGTCAGAAGATTGCGAAAGGTAGTAGATTGCTAAAAGGAGAAACAATAGCCAGATGCCGAGAAACAAGCTCAGCATTTCTAACATAGCAGGCTATCTCCTCAACCACCTACTACACGCGGTACAACGACAATTTGCTCGGCAGCGGGATCAAAATTCTCGATACGCTCTACTGATTTTCCCGGCTCTACCTTGAAGGCTGTTGCTCCTCTCGTTCGTGATTCATTAAAGATACGCTCAGCCTCTTTAATTGCCGCCACAGCTTCAGGATCATTAATCTCTACTCTCTTGGGGTCCCACATGATCCGATCATCGCCGCGACGGGACATGACCCGTAGCATACCCACAGTCAGTCTCCTTCTCGTGATACAAGCATACATTACCGAGCTGGTTCCTAGTACAATATACCAAGGAACATATTGAGATGATTTGAGCATAGCACGCCACATAACGGCACGTCAAGGGCTATTGACTGACTTCCGCTCGGATATATCCACATTTGGCTATCCATTTGCAACTCGCTTCTCATTTGCACGGCTCACGAGAGCAGACAGGGCAATGTACAGCTAAATGTACTTCCCGTACCAAGCGTACTTTCTACTGTTACATAACCACCATGCAACTCAACAATCATTTTGATAATCGCCAGACCCAGACCCTGACCGCCACAACGCCCACTAGTACTATTGGGCACTTGAAAGAAGCGTTCAAAGATACGGTGTTGAAATTCGGGTGCGATCCCACTCCCATTATCACTTACACAGAGCTTTACAACGGGTATCACTTCTTCAGCCTCGGTAACGCCATACGTTGCTTCATACTCGATGTGCGCCGTAACTGTCACCAACCCTCCAGCGCCGGTGAAGCGAATTGCATTACTGAGCAGATTGCGCAAGACCTGCTGCAAGCGCACGGCGTCAGCATACAGGCTGGGAAAATCGCTGGCGATGTTAATGGTGAGCGCAATGTCGAGATCTTTGGCTGTCAATTCCATCTCCTCTACTGCATTGACGATAACTGTTTGCAGGCGAATAATCTCTCGGCTCAGGCGCAGTTGACCAGCGTCCGCGCGCGAAATGAGCAGGAGGTCTTCAAGCAATGCATACATATGTTCACTACCAGCTCGCGCACGTTGCAGGAACTCACGCTGCTGTTCATTCAATTCGCCCGCAATACCCTCTAATGTCAGATCGAGATAGCCATTAATAGCATTGATGGGTGAGCGCAACTCGTGCGTGATCATGGAGAGGAAATTGGCCTTCATACGCGTTGCATCACGGATCGTCGTTACGTCACGGGCCACCAGCAAACAGAGAACTTTATGCACTGTGTTGATCGCTGTAAAGCTTAACCCGATCGCACGCGAGACGCCCTTAATGTTCAGATCCAGCTCGACATAGGGCGGAGGTTCTCCCTCTTGTAAGGCTCTTTCAACCATACACATCGTATCGCGTGCGCTATGAGTATCGCCTTCATAAGCACCTAGCAATTCTATGCACTCCATGCCAATAATCTGCTCTGGCTCTATGCCAAAAATCTGACCAAATGCGGCATTGGCTTCAACGAAACAACCATCTCCCCTCAATAAGGCAATACCGTCAGAGCTGGCAGCCAATACCGCCCGCAACTCTTCACGGTCGCTACGAATCTTATGGAGTAGTTCTACATTCTCTAGTGTCACAGAGGTCATATTGCACAAGTTACGCACAAGCCGCAGCTCATCACTGTTAAACTTTTTCTTGCGTGTAAGGCATAGTACACCATGTACAGTACTTTTGGCAATGAAGGGCGCGGCTAGTTCTGCTAGATGGAAAGAGGCTACGTCTGCGCCTCCCTCTCTCTGTGGACTTTGCATTGGTGCCCGTAAGATGGGATGGCGGTGAAGGGCAGCCCAAGCTGGTAGCGCGTTGGTATCGTAGAGACTGATCCTCTCTCGTCGCGCACGCTCACTCTGTGTGTCAGCATTTTCTCCCTCATCAAAGCCAGGCAGTTGCCAAGCGTCCTCTCTCCATTCCGCGACAGCATATAGCTCCTGCGTGCCGTCCTGATATAAATAGATGATTGCCTGTTCGCAGGGCACCAAGCGCCGAATATGCGCAAGGATTGCACAATAGAGCGCCTCCGGCTCACGACTCGTAGCAATTCCTCTAGAGATGCGTAGCAGCGTCTCCAATTGATTAGCCTGACGTTGCGCCAACTTAGCGTGACGAGCATTAACAATGGACAAAACCGCTTGCTCGGCAAAGATAGTAAGCAGAGTGAGCTTTTTTTCGTCGAAGGCATCAAGTGCAGCACTACTGACGGTCAGCGTACCAATAAAATCGTTATTACTAAGTAGTGGTACACACATAATTGATGCAACCGGCATGCGCCCCAAATGCTTAAAACGCGCGTCCAGTTCCACATTGTTAATGACAAGCGCTTGTCGGTGTTGCGCAACCCAACCAGCAACGCCTTCATTCAAGCGGAAACGTGTCTGCCGTAGCGTGCGGTCAGCGCGTTGTAAAGCAGCCATAGTAACCAAGCCAGTTCCCGTAGCGTCTACCAGCGCGATAGAACAACTGCGAACTTCTAGCAATGCCCCGGCATTCTGTACAATCTTCTGCAATACATTCACCAGTGCTTGAGCTTCGTTGGCAACCGTGGAAATATTGTGCACTAAATGATGTTTCTGCAAAAAAGATAGGTTAGCACTCATCAAAATCCTCTTTATCCTTGCAATAACCGGTAAACACGTATTTTCTATTTATCCAGCATAGGGGAGAGACTCTATTTCGTCTTTTCTTCCATTCATCGGCAAGAAGTACAAATAATTGAGCATTTACATGAGATTATACCATGGCCTTTTTCGGGCGTCGAGGAGGATAGCGCTTTGGGCTATTGGCAAGTGAATTGCGCAATCCCTTGTGGGTGCTCTGGTGACTCTTTATCTCGCATACAAGCCATCACGATGCATGGTGTGCCAGACGCGACAGTGGCTTCGTCACTGCATCGCTCAAAGAAGGTTGTCCGGCTTCCTGGAGAGGTAGCGTAAAGATAATACGCGCTCCTGCTCCCGCAGCATTTTCGGCCCATACGCGACCACCATGCGCTTCAACGATGGCCCGTACGATTGCTAGACCCAGACCACTGCCGCCAATGCGCGATTGCCGTGCGCCATCTACACGATAAAAACGCTCGAAGATGCGGGGCAACGCGTCAGGTGGAATCCCCCTACCAGTATCAGTAACGGAGATAGCCAGTTCTTGTCCCACAGGGTGCGCCTCAATGGTGACTGAACCACCTGACGGAGTGTGATGTAAGGCGTTATCACAGAGATTAGCGAGCACGCGTGACAACATGTCAGCATCAGCAGGCACCGTGGGCAGATCGTAGGGAATCGCATTACATGGCTCCACATTAGCACGCTCAAACTCAGGAACAAGTACGGCCAGGCTCTCATCGACCAGCGTAGCCAGACGCACACCCTTGCGTTGAGGATGTAGCGCTCCTGCTTCCACTTTTGCCATCATGTGTAAATCTTTCACTAGACGACGCAGACGCAAGGTTTCGCGTACAATAATATGGCCTGTTGCTTCATAATCGTCACGCGTCTGATTAACCCCATCAACCAATGCTTCACCCAGACCAGCAATCGCCGTTAAAGGTGTTGCAAGATCGTGCGTAATGTTCATAATCAACTCACGACGCCATGCCTCTTGCTTATACAGCTCCTCCACATCCCGATGCAGTTGCGCCGCCATCTCATTAAAGGTCTTGGCCAGCTCGCCTAATTCGCCCTGCGCCTCCGTCTGTACACGTATAGTATAATCGCCAGTAGCCATCTTCCGTGTTGCGACAGTCAGTCTGGTCAGAGGCCGCGTAATAGTCCGCGAGAAGAGAATGGCAGCAGTAGCAGCAACTACCGCAATGAAGAAAGAGGCAATGAGTACAACGCTTCCCACTGCCATCACAAATGGTGGCAGCGTCTCTTCGACGACGGTACTGGGGAGAATAATGAGCACTCCTACCACAGCATCAGGCGTCTCTAAATCTTCACGCGTGAAGATAGGTTGAGCAAAAAACGGCTGCGGGAAGAGTCCGCGACCAATCTCGCCTGATGCACTATGGCCCTGCTGTGCACTAGCAATAGCCTGGCGAGCAGAAGCTTGTTGATGCGCACCAACGAGTTGCGAGAAGAACTGGGGTAGCAGCTTATACTGCTGTCTTACCTGCGCCCCAGGATACACTATTTTATTATTCCGGTTGAGTACCGCCACTAGATATTGCTGACCAGGAACATCTGTCACCCGCGCCGGGAATACTGTATAAGATGCTCGCGCAAGCCTGGCTGAATCTGTATCAGCAGCAACGTTCATAAAGGACTGGCCGAGCTGTTGCGCCCTGCTCATGGCCAGTTCGCTCATGCGGCTCTTCTGATCGTTGTTGTAGAAGTAGATGATAGCAACTAAAACGGTCATGGCAAGAAGAATCGTTGCCACCATCGTCATCACTATTGATCCTAGGGCCAATCGCCAACGAATACCGTGCCACCAGCGCATACGCATCTGCTTATTTCCCTATCATGATGAACGGGCTTTCACTTCAAAGCGATAGCCAACGCGCCAGACAGTTTTAATATACCGTTGCTCAGGATCTACTTCTATCTTCTTGCGTAATGTGCTGATATGAACATCTACAGTATGCCCATCTCCCAGGTAATCGTAGCCCCAGACGCTATTCATCAAAATTTCCCGTGTGAAAACGCGTTCTGGCGATCCGGCCAGCAAGGCTAGTAGATCGAACTCGGTCGGTGTCAGCGCCACTTCTCGACCATTTACCTCAACACGATGCGCCAGCAGGTCAATCGTCAGTCCAGGAAAACGCAGCAATGTCTTGCTTTTATTGCGCTGCGTATCGTTGGAACGAGCCTCCATTCCATCCTGCTGGCCCACACGTCGCAGAATCGCACGCACGCGGCTCACCAGTTCACGCGGGCTAAATGGCTTTACGAGATAATCATCGGCCCCTAACTCTAATCCATTAATACGATCGTCTTCATCGCCACGCGCAGTTAACATAAGAATGGGAGTCTTCGACCAGGCACGAATGCGACGACAGACTTCAAAACCATCAAGCGCTGGTAACATGATGTCCAGAATGACGAGATCAGGCTTTTCTCTGGCATGTAAGGCTAAGCCATCTGCTCCATCTTTCGCCACGACTAGAGCGTATCCAGCGTCCTTCAAATAGAGATTGAGCAGATGAATAATACCTTCTTCGTCTTCGATGATGAGAATTTTCTGCATCATTTACCAGTTCTCCCAGGAAGAAAGTTATACGTTTCCTTTGTATCTTACCATATGATAGCCGCACAATGAATTGCATCTCGTGCAGCATCCCAAAACCTTTTGGGGAATGGGAGCATTTGGGGACACCCCAAACCCCGCCTGGGGCGAACTCCCCTGAACCCCCGCTTAGCGCGCATGCCTATGGGGATACCCCTAAAACCCCTGGACCCCACTACCAAAATACCTCCTCTTGAAAGCCCTTCTATCCTGACATACTCAGTGCTCTGTTAGCCCTCGGTATTCTTCTGCTTTGGATACGCAATTTGCTTTGCAGTATTAGCAAACTTCTGTATGCTATCGATGGGTAGTGCAGGGTGTTTTCCCGTCTCGGCAAGCCTCCGCTTACCATCTATGGGAAGTGCAGCTTGTTTTCCAGTGTCAACGAACTTTTCGCTACCGCCAAAGGGAGCACCTACGACAGCTAGTTCGACAATCAACTGATCAATTACTGTTCCAGTGGTACGAGGGGGCTGAAATGGCTGTTTATTAGCCTTAGCAGCACGCATAGCCTTCACCAGTACTCGCGCCGCATCGTGCGTCTGCTTCATCTCATCCTGCAACTCCTCAAAGCGCTCCAGTCGAGACAGCAGGTTGTTGAGTGAATGGGCTACCTGCCAGAGCACATTCTCCTTGTTCAGAGGAGCACGAGCGCTGAAATCGCCATTGGCAGCTCTTACATGCGTCTGCAAAATTTGCTGAATACCATCCTCCAGTTGCTGTTTTAGAGCTAATTGCTCTTCTTGCTGCTCAATGGCGCGCTGTTCAAGCACGGAACCCTCAAGTTCAGCAATGACTTTAAGAGCACTATTCATCCACAGACAGATAATAACAGCAACAAAAAACTCCAGGCTAAGATGTGGAAAGAAGAAAGTGTAGAGATTATGCTGTAGGAATTGCGTGGTCTCCGCAGTATGTGGACCAAAATACGTCCATAAGACGATAAAGAGGATATTGACAGTCATAACCACAAAAACAGTGCGAGGTGGGAAGAACACCACGATCACCAGCAGAGCTATCACTATCACATCAAAAGCTGATCCGGTTATCCATGCGAGAGGTTGTCCCAATAAGGAGAGCGCGAAGCTGCCATCCAGTACCAGCACAATGAGGCTACCAGCCGCCACAAAATAGCCTCTTCTGTTGAAGACAAAAAGAGCGAACAGGTTGCAGAGGAGGGCAATGGCCATAGTACACGCCTGACCCACATTGCGCTCCAGCAGGGCGGCAACTAATACCAGTATGTTGAAAAGGCTGATGAACAAGATGGTAAGACTAGCCAAGCGGCCTCGGCGCACAACCTCTCGTTGAGCAAACGTGGCTTGCTCCGGTTCTTGAGGAGTTGTGCAGCGAAACCACCATGCCCCCAGCGAACGAGTAGATGATAGCCAGTTAGATGCAGGATCCGCGCTAGCCCCTTTCGATTGAGAGAACATTGACATTTCAATTTATCTCCTTCTGTCGCTTGCAAACGACTTGATACACAGAACTTCGGTTTGAAATCACACACGAATGTGCTGGTTCATTTTAGCCAGTAATAAGCAAATCTGGCAATACAAGTAGGAATAATAGATGAAAGCTGTAGAAAGAAGATAAGCATCCCTAACTCAGCAACATCTTTCTTACCCTTTATAGCTACAGTAATTTTCACTAAGCAAACATTTCATCAATTTGGGTATGCTTGGGCAAGAATGAAGCAACTGCATTGCAAAATATACATGCAGACACTTGATATACAATAATGATAACAGAAAACATCGTGAGCAAAACTTGATCTTTTGCTGAGAAGTACTATATTCCTATTTATTCAGGTTCTTTGATTGATGATCAAGATAAGTAGAGCGCGTCAAGTTACATAGAAGTAGCTAATACAACTAGAGACTGAGGAAGCTGTCCACAATGCCTGATTTTGTGGACAGCTTCAGCACTCCATGGCTTCTCTACTAAAAATTGAGGATTGCTGAATAGACTCCTATTTATGTTGACCCACCAGGTTTCTTATGCTAAACTTCCTAAGAAACTATTAGTAGCAGACCTTTTTTAAGAGAGACAGCAGATGAAGCTTGATTATGTAGGAGAACAGTTTGGCAATTATAAACTCACTTCGCCAACCTCTCAACCTCCTCCACGATCCCTCGACACACCTCCAACTCCACATTCGTCCACATCAAAAAGTACACACACTCAATAGTACTTTTTTCACTCGTCTCCAAATACGATATTGCAGCTTCTATCAACTTACGAGCAGTCTCTTTTACATCGCCCTTCGCAGTACCCGTACCCAGCAGTGGAAACAGGATGGACTTGAGTGCCAGACTTCTTAGCTCTTCAGTATCGGCCTTTTGCAGGGCTTTGGTGACACAGAGCTGGATGTTGCGGATAGGCTGATAGCCAGTGCCTACCTCTCCCTGCACGGCTGCAACATGGAAGAGCTTTTTTACATTATGTGTTTGCTGTAAATCACCCGCATTTGTTATTATTACTGTCCCTGGTTGTACGTATAAATCTTTTCCCATTGCACCGGATAGTTCTCTTGCAATAGTATCATCTATAACATTACCAGCTTGATCTTTCTTTGCTCCATAATAGCGAATCACACCTGAAACGCTATTTTCATAGAAACGAGACATCTCCATATTGGTATTCTCTGAACTGACCCAGATATCTGCCACTTTTACTAATTCGATACCGCCTGTTATTAATACAATTCTTTTACTGCGCTTGTGCTTGAGTTTATAAATAAACGTCTCGCAATGCTGTAATACTATAGGGGTACGTCTCTCGTGCGAGATATCGCGCTGCTTTTCTTCTAATCCACGAATCTTGTCTTCTAAGACATCGATTTTCTGAGCAGCAAGAGCACTGCGCGTTCCATACCACCAGATGACAAAGAAGGCCGCTATCGCACCAGCGAGCGAGAAACCGAAGATGTTCCCCGATGCAGAGCTTTGTGGAAAGAATGAGAAGATTAACATAACAGGAAATAATGCAATCAGTAGCCAGCTGATGAGCATAGTTGTATAGAAGTAGCGAGCGTTAAAATGAGCATTAAGCCAGAAGTAAAGTGCTAAGCCGGTGAGCAAGCTGAATAGTGCCATGATTAAGATGAGAATGGTATGTTGCATGTTTCTTCCTCCACGCTGCCGGTGGTCTGTCTCTATAAAGAGAGTGTAATAGATACAGTATCTTGCGTCAATGACTAGAGAACAGCATGGTCCAAAGGATGATGAAGTGGCTTTTGTATGATATAATAACAATAAAACTGTGCCATGCAAGATAGCGCATAGTTAGCGCATAAAAGTTAGGAATAGCATTTGCGATTACACATTTTCTTTACTCCTGCCGAGCTTGCTGCCGTTATGGCACAACCTGACGATATCTATATCGTTATTGATGTTATTCGCGCGACAACTTCGTTAACGACCATTTTCGACAGTGGAGCAAAGCGTGTTCTTATCGCCCAGACGATTGAGCAGGCGCAAGCAGCCGCTCAACGGATTCCTGGGTGCTTGCTCTGTGGAGAGCGTCAGGCGCTGCCATTACCCGGCTTCGACTATGGTAATTCTCCAGTGCAATTCTCACAAGCCGATCTGAGTGGACGTGAATTAATCCTGATTACCACCAATGGGACTCGTGCTTTCTTCACCTGCCCACCCCATAGTACACGGCTGACTGGTTGCTTCTATAATGCCCAGGCAGTGACTGCACGGGCCATCCAGCAAGCACAACAGGGAAACCACAATATCGCCATCGTGTGCGCTGGTGAACAGAATTACTTCGCACTTGACGATAGTGTTTGCGCTGGCTATCTTGCGCTCGCCCTGCAACACCAATATCCAGCCCTGCAAGTAGACGAGAGTGTTGATGCCGCCACTGCTCTCTATCACAGCTATCCACCATCTGTACTGCCCAATTGCTGCAACTCTGCTCGCTCAGTCATTGCCGCAGGACTACAAGAAGACCTTCAGCTGTGTATGCGCGCCAATGGCAGCAAGCGGGTGCCAATGGTCATTGGGCAAGACAAAAAGACAGGTTTGCTCGTACTAGCATAGATCCCCTAACCCCCGCATCCCTCCGCCGCTCAGGCATCCTTTATGGATGCCCTTGGCGCTTTTGGCATTATTGTGGCACGAAAATGGCATATATTTGGCTTGACCAGAAAATTATGAAATGGTACGTTAAAAACATCGCTGCTAATAATACATATGCTCAAGTAATACATATATTTAAGCTTTAACAAGAAGATAGCACAGTTCGAGCGTGAACTGGAAAAGAGGTCAAGACCCATGGAGAGACTACAAAATTCTTTTGACCGGCAGTTGCAGTGGGAACATCCTCATCTGTTTAAGCGCGAATATGAGCTACATGCAGATAGCACTATCGTGGCTACCGTACGCTGGGAAGGCACTTTCAACTATCAGGTGTATGCCAAAACGGCGCAGCAGAGCTGGATCTTTAGGCCGAAAGGGCTGTGGCAAAAACGGCTGGTGATCTCTGAGGCAGAGAACCATCAAACTATTGCTACCTTCCAGCGCGCACTGAATGGCAGTGGCATCTTGCGCTTCTTCGATGGCCGCATCTTTATCTACGACAATACGAGTCTCCGCAGTGGCGAATGGGCCTGGCTCAACGGCGAAAGTACTCCCCTTGTTCATTTCTTAAAGCACAGTCGTGTTGAAATTGAACCCTCGGCCAATACGATGCCAGAATTACTATTATTGATTGTCTTTGGCTTTTTCCTGCTCAAATTAGCCGATGCCGAAGCAGTATCAGCATCCCTGGAGATGGTCGGTTAACGACGGATATGCATAGCAGCCAGGGCACCCATAAAGGACAATACCGGTGAAATAAGCCCCTGCGGTCCACCCGCAGGGCAACCACAAGGGATTGCCCCTACAATGGTACGAACGCGCATCACAGGCTGATTCGTACCATTGTAGGGGCAATCCCTTGTGGTTGCCCTGGGTGACCTTATTTCACTCGTATTGCCCATAAAGGATGCCCCTACAATGGTACGGACACGCCTCACAGGCCGATTCGTACCATTGTAGGGGCATCCTTTATGGGTGCCCTGGCTACTTTTTACGGGGTAATTTTTTAATTTGCTCGCGTAACGCTTTCGCGCGTGCACTTGCCGCTTTACCTGTCTCTTCCCCTTTTTGACGAGCGGCCAGCAAGTGCCGATCGGAAGGAGCAAGACCGTGATCTAACTCAGGATGAGGTGTCAGCTGATCAATGATTTCGCGAATGCTTTTTCCACCCTGCTGATCGATCACTCCCAGATCCACAAACTCCGGCGTCTGCCCAAAGTATGTCAACTGCCACCAGTGATTGGTCACTGGTTCATGCCAGCTGAGATAACCACCAGGTAGCACTTGGAGCGGTTTGGTAAGAGCACCAGTATAACTATATTGCACACCCGTAGCAGCAATGGGATCAAAGAAACGAGGTGTGTAAAAGTCAGAGACGAGCACCCCGTTAACCGTGTACGCAAACTTGGCACTCTCAGCTGGATCGCAGACCTCAACCAGAAACTCGACGCGGCCCTGATCTGGCTTGGGTGACTGTCCTGCCACCAAACGATTGCCAAAGGAATCAGCTAACATCTCCAGACACTCATGACTCGCCGTCAACGACCAGCTAGAACTATATTTCACAAGTGCATACGGTTGACCATTTTCATCGGTATGAAAACCTTCTGCACCTTGGACATCATTCACCACAATGATAGGCCAGTAGCCAACAGGCACCTCTTCCAGACTCGCAAAGCCATCAACTGTGCACTTCATACCCCAAGCCTGGGTAAAATCGCGCGTCGCCTGTTTTTGGAGTGCTGCCGCAACACGACTGATTTCCGAGAAGGAAAGCTCCGGTACGTCCGACACCAGAGCTACTTGTGCTAGTAACATACAATTTCTCCTATTAATGGAAGTAGTTTACATACTAACATTTACATTGTTAGTTTGTTTTCGATCTTCCATCTCTAATAACGTCCATTAGCATGGTTTTTAACGGTCGAGATAGTAGTCTAATCGACCAACAGGATCAATTTCCCAAAGTTTTTATTCTCGCTCATCACTACATGGGCAGCTGCAATCTCGTGCAGCGGATAGACATGCTCAACAATCGGCTTGACTTTGCCATTGGCCAATAATGGCAAGACGTGTGTAGAGAAACGACGTGTGACGGCTAACTTCTCCTCTAATGTACGTGTCCGCAGTGTGCAGCCGCGCAACTGGATGCGCTTACTCATGATCTGCCCCAGGTGTACTTGCGCCTGCACGCCTCCCATCGTGGCCAGAAAGACTAGACGGCCCCACGTACCCAGCGCCGCCAGGTTTTGCTCCATGTACGAGGCTCCCATAAAGTCAAGGATCACGTGCACGCCGCTACCGTGCGTCAAGCCCTGGATCTCGTCCGCAAAACGCTGAGGCGAGAGTGCAACATCCAAGCCTAGCATTTTCGCTTGTTCCAATTTGCTCGCTGTACGCGCTGTCCCAAAGACGGTCGCGCCAGCCGCATGGGCAAGCTGGATACCCGCCGTACCGACACCACTGCCCGCCGCATGGATCAGTACACGTTCCCCCATCTGCAAACTGGCCTGCGTAAACAGGGCGTCGTGTGCCGTCATAAAAGCCTCTGGGATCGCTGCCGCCTGCACAAAGTCTAGATTTTCAGGAAGCTCAACTAGCATTCCCTCGTGCGCTAAAATATACTCTGCCTGCCCACCACCGCCTGCAATACCCATCACGCGTTGCCCTGCTTGCCAGCTGCGTACCAGAGGACCAACAGCCTCAACCTCGCCCGCGAACTCTAAACCGGGAATCTGCGCAGGTGCACCCGCAGGCGCAGGATAGCTCCCCGCCCTCTGTATCAGGTCAGCACGATTAAGACCAGCTGCACGCACACGCACACGTACCTGGTCGCCAACCGGCTCTGGTGTCTCGACTTGCTGGATGGCTAACACTTCCGGGCCGCCTGGCCGTGTGATCACTACCGCTCGCATAGAATTTCTCCTGACTCGTGACAAACAAATTTCGATGCTACAGCACTACTTTATCACGCTTGCAAAGAGAATCTTTATGCAAACGAGAAGAGGAGTGCCATCACAAGCGGCCAGCTGGCTCTGGCCACTTGTGATGGCACTCCTCTTCTCGTTGAACTGTCTTTTAGCCTTTGTTGATCACTGATAGATCGA
>VBJK01000514.1 GCA_005879655.1 Chloroflexota bacterium
ATGAGATAGCAACCACCCTCTTTCCAGGGTATATCTGGCGAAACCGACACCTCTGGATGCTCCTGCCATGCTCTGACGTAGCGCTTGCCTGCTTGATAGCGGATATGTTGCTCATGTGGTCTGAGCTGGTTCTCACGGAGCCAGGCGAGCAAGTCTGTTTCCTGGGCCTGGCCCTGCACCTCTATCAGTTGCCCTCGCAGCGTGAGATCTTCCTGCTGTGCCACTTTGAGCACGCCGACTAGGGCTTGCAGCAAGGATGGTTCCTCTCTCTGTGCCACCACTATCTGCACGAGCATGGGGGCCTTAGTCGTGGAGCTGGCCTCTAGTGGTGGGGATTGGCGCAGCTCCCGTAGCTCTTGTATCAGTTGCAGCACTACCTCCTGGAAGCGATGTTCGCGCCGCACCTGCGAACTGTGTAGACTACGACAACGCCCGCCTGAAGCCATCTGGGCTTGCATACGCGAGGCAGTGATATGTGGGAGATCGCACAGCAGTACCAGCGGTTGGGTGAGATGGGCAACTTGATCGGCTGTATGGGAGAGCGAGGCTGGCTCCCGCTCTGGTACAGTCTCTTCTTGCCAGTCAGGCGTGAGCAGCAAGGTCTGTACAGATGGGGAGCTTGTCGCAAGAGGTCTTGTGCTCAGGCCAAGCAGGCGCGCCGCAACTCTGCCCTCATCATCACATATCTCGATATCAAGCTTCAACTCCGCTGTATGACCTTGCCTGCGACGTACCCATGCCCAACCCTGGGTCGGTAGCTCATTGATGATCAAGAGTTCTGCTAGTGCAAAAGGTACCTGTAACTGCAATTGAGCATTTTGCTCGATTAGCAAGCCAATGCTGGCATGTAAGGCCGCATCGAGCATAGCGGGGTGTAGCACGTAGGGAAGGGGCTTATCCCCTTGCGTCTGTGTTTGTAGCGGGACTACGGGTAAGCGCAGGCGAGCCAGCACGTCGCCTTCTCCGATACTCAATTGCTCGATGGCCTGGAAGGCTGGCCCATAGTTGAGAGACAGTTCACGGTAGCGCTGGTAACATGCGGTGGCTGAGATCTGCTGTAGGCAACGAGCTTGCACGGTAGGCAGGTCGAGATGCAGGCTTATAGCTGATGCGCGGTCATGTTCTGCCAACAACTGCGCTACACCCTGGCAGTAGATGATCTCCGTATTGTGCTCAGCCAAGAGATTGGGTAGGGTCGAGGCTTGCCCCTGACCAGTTGTAATGCCAGACATAGTATCTAGCGCAGTATCGCGGCTGATGATAAAGGAAATGGTCCCATCCTCTTGTGGAGAGAGTGTGATGCATACGGCAACGGGCTGTGCAGGATCGCAGCCGAGAGGATGTACCCACACAATATCGTTGAGGCAGAGATACTGGGACTCTAATGATATGATCGGCCAGGAAAAACTCGTCACCATGAAAGACCGAGCTGAAGCGCTGTTCCCACAGCGTAGAGGTGTTGCGCTGTACTAGCGGATGCAGCGGGACAAACGAGGAGGGCCGTGGGCTGGCTGTGCTACTGAGAATTGTGGTGGGAAGCCAGTAGCGTTGACGGGCAAATGGGTAGGTGGGCAAGCTGATGCGACGCGGCAAGAGCGGAACTGTAGAAATCGTGTGAGGCTCCGCTCCCGTCTCTACAGTATAGAGAAGTTTCCAGTCAATAGCGAGGCCCTTGACCCACCACGAGAGCAGTTTCTCATACTTTCCTTTGCTCATCCAGGCGGAGATGGTTTTCTGACCATCTTCGTCTGCGGCAAAGGTACCCACTAGATCATTGCGTTTCACCTGTCCCCGATACCAATCGCCATCTTCGTCCTTTGCAGCAGAGATATATCTACTCAGCTTCTCCTCAAGCTCCTGCACAGAAGCAACTTGCAGTGCCAAACGTTCCTCCATCGGTTCACGCCCTACTTGCAGTGTGTAAGCCAGGCTAGCAAGGTCTCGCTCGGTATCTGTGGGGCCATTGGCATATAGGCTAGACTCGCGTATCCAATCCAGCAATTGCCACACCCGCTCGTGCAACTGCTCTTCGGTGCGGGCCGAAAGCGTAATAATGGCTGGATGAAATGAATTTCTTTGCCTGTCACCAGCGGGATAAGCATGCTGGTCGTGTGGTCTATATTCTTCTAATATGACATGGGCATTGGAACCGCCAGCCCCAAATGAAGACATGCCAGCACGTCTGGGATGTTCTTGCTCTCCATCTGCCCCTGGTAGGAGTGGCCGTTTCCATACGCTCAGTTCTCGCTGCACGACAAAGGGCGTTGTAGCAAAGTCGATGTGTGGGTTGAGCACCTCTGTATGTAGAGAGGGAACCAGTTGCCCATAGCGCATCTGCAAGAGCACTTTGGTCACTCCGGCGATGCCCGCTGCACTCTCGGCATGGCCGATATTCGACTTCACCGAGCCGATAGCGCACCACCCGCTAGCCTGTGTATCTTGTGCAACAGCTTTGCCAGAGGCTGCGTGATCCTGCAACCCCGCTGCAAAGGCACTCGTGAGTCCTGCAATTTCGATGGGATCACCCAGTACTGTGCCCGTGCCATGGGCTTCGATGTAAGTGATAGTCCGGGGATCTATGCCCGCCTCCCTGAGTGCTTGCCCAATTACTGCTGCTTGTGCGTGTGGGTTGGGCACGGTGTAGCCATTGGTCTTGCCACCGTGGTTGATGGCTGTGGCTTTGATCACGCCATAAATATGATCGCCATCAGCCTCAGCTTGCGAGAGTGGCTTGAGCAGAACCGCACCCACCCCCTCGGCTGGTACATAGCCATCGGCTCCCTGCCCAAAACTTTCACAGCGACCCTGACTTGAGACAACCTGACCCCGCCCCAGG
>VBJK01000515.1 GCA_005879655.1 Chloroflexota bacterium
TCAACAAGGGCATGATCTTTCCAGAGTGTGCGATCTGAGCGCATGTTTAAGCCCATCTGCTGAGCAATGACCGGCAACAAGTTATAACGATCGACATCGCCTAAATTGCGCGCGCCAATCTCGGTCTCCATGTACCAGCCATTAAAAGGAGCGGCAGTATAAGCAATGCCTCCACTTTCCAGACGCATATTGGAGACTACGGGTAGCGCGTGCCACTTGAGGTCTAGTTCGCTAAACCAGGGATAATGAGGATGGCTTAGAGGGACTTCCAAAACGACCTCTGGCGGCAATTGGAAATACTTGGCTTCTTGATCGGGTGCCTGGATGACGATTGGCAAAAGATCGAAGGGCGTACCAGGTCCACCTTGCCATCCTAAGCGCTGAATAGCTTTCGTCAGCTCAACCTGGGCCGGGTCGCCGATGACGGTGCCATCTGGCTGTTGATAGCCCGCATAGCGAATAAGCTGAGGATTCCAGATGCGAGGACCGGCAGATCCTGGATGTGCCGGTGCAAAAATAGAGATCATAGGACGAATCTTACCGTCATTGGTTGCTAAACGCAGATGGTCAAGTAGAGCATCAAAGATCTCCTCCGCAGTTGAAAGATTACGCAGATCGCGCACTTGCAGCATCTTCCAGTGCAAACGGCCAATGCAACGCGTACTATTGCGCCAAGCAACTTTAGCACCATAGATCAGTTCGGCCTCAGACTGCCTGTAGGTACCAGTCTGAAGAATCTCGGTCTGAATTTCTGTTAAGCGTGAAGGGTAATACTCAGCGCACTCTTGCTCGATACAAAAGAGGTGCAGATACTCAGAAGCCTCCTCCCACAACACTTTTTGTTCAGCCGTCAGATCGGTGAAGCGCGTACATTTCTGCAATAAAGGTGGTAATGGCTGAGTTTGTGGTTGGACGGGACTATCTTTTTCAAATCCCTTGCAGAACGCTTCAAATCCCTTGCGGAAAGTTCCAAATCCTTTAAATTCAATCCCTTTATTTTCAATCCCTTTAAACCTCATTGTTCCTCCGAGGTAACGTTCTAATGTAACGTGTAAATATGCATCTAAGGATAGTATACTTATATGTCCAAATCTCCGCGCAGGTCTATAATAGAGAGGCGCACCTTTCAAGAGCGTATAACCTTGCCAATACTTGGCATCTCTGCTACACTACCCAAAATATTCAGGAAGGAAAAAGATGGTAAACATAAAAAAGAAACAGTACGCTATAGTATTTGCTATCATTCTATTCATTTTTTCTTTAGGTGCTTATATTCTGATGGTGCGCACCCATATGCAAGAATTATGGTGGCTGTTAGATCTGGATGTTTATTACTCCGCTGGCCAAACGATCTGGCATAACCACAACCTGTACCAGGCGCTCTACACTTCAGTTCATCTCCCGTTCCTTTACTCGCCACTGGCGGCGCTCCTCTTTGCATTAACATCTGCAATACCATTTAGCATTCTTAAAGTATGTATGGCGATTGCTAATATTGCTACGCTGGTTGGGATAATCTGGGTTGCGTTAGGTTTGCTGGGGTATCAGCGCACGGTCGGTCGAGCTGCGGCCACACTGGCTATTGCGGGCATTACGCTATGGATGGAGCCGATCCAGCAGACACTCTTATTTGGCCAGGTGAACCTATTACTGATGGGCGCGATCATCGTAGATCTATCTCTGCCCGATAGTAAGCCCTGGAAAGGCATTGGTGTTGGTTTTGCGGCAGGCTTCAAGCTGACGCCTGCCATTTTCATTGTGTACTTATTGCTCACGCGTCGTTTCCGGGCTGCTGGGGTCGCATTGGGCACGTTTGTGGCTACCATCATTATTGGATTTATGCTGCTACCAAGCGAATCAAGCCAGTACTGGGGAGGGTTGTTCCTGAATTCCAGTCGGGTTGGCGTAACCTTTGTCAGCAACCAATCCCTCTATGGTACCGTGCTGCGTTTGTTCCAGGGGGCCGATGCAGCTCACCTGTACTGGCTAGTGATTGCTGGCCTTGTTGGTATAGTTGGTCTTGGTCTTGCCACTTGGGCTAGTCTGCATGGTGAAGAGCTGCTTGGGATACTAACCTGTGCTTTAACTGGCTTACTGGTTTCACCGATCTCCTGGTCACATCACTGGGTCTGGATAGTTCCACTTATCGTTTTTGTAATACATCTGGCCGTTGCGAAACAGGCCACTTTTGGAGGGCTGGCGGTAGGATTGATCGTGCTCTTCAGTGCCTGGTTAAGTATTATCTGGCAGGTTCCGTATAGGGATAATCGGGAAATCTTCCTGCTGGCTCTCTTAGCTTTCATTGTGCTTAGAAGGTATCTCCAGACAGAGAATGCGTCATTCAAAAATGCAGTGAGGGCGTATCTGCTGGCGATCAAACCTGCAAGAGCGAAGTAGTCTTCACCCCACCGCGCAGAGCACCCACAAGATGACAATGCCAGAGCAATTAGCTACGACGTGCAGGGCACCCACAAGGTGACAATGCCAGAGCAATTAGCTATGACGTGCAGGGCACCCACAAGGTGACAATGCCAGGGCAATTAGCTACGACGTGCAGGGCACCCACAAGGGATGCCCATAGGCATTAAGCTAAGCGGGGGTCCAGGGGGCTTTGCCCCCCTGGGGGGGGGTTTGGGGGTGTCACCCCTCCCTTTCAAGTATAGGTTTTTTGGTAGCGGGGTCCAGGGGCCGTGCCCCTGGCGGGGTTTCAGGGGTGTCCCCTGATTTTCCCTCTCCCCTCGCCCCCGAAGGGGGCGAACAAAAAACCTATACTTGAAAGGTCCCCCCTCCTGCCCCCCAGGGCACCCACAAGGGATGCCCCTACAATGGTACGAACACACCTCGCGAGCCGATTCGTACCATTGTAGGGGCATCCCTTGTGGGTGCCCTGGGGGGCAGGAGGGGCTTATTTAACCGGTATTGTCCCTTGTGGGTGCCCGTAGCTAACCCCTTTTGCATTTAACGGCGGTCCTGCACTCCTTTGACGCCCTCTTGGACTGCACAGTTGGCGCAGCAGTAGAAGACGCCACCGGCTTCTACGCCATGACCAATAATGGGGCAGCCGCAATGGTGACAGGTCGGCGCTAGCGTGGCAATTGCACATTCAAAGCTATCGAAGGCATGGCTCTTGCCACCCATGATAATCTCGAAGGTCTTATCGTAATCATTGCCACAGCGTTCACATTGTGCCATAGGCATTCCTCCTTATGCGCAACTTTTGAGTCGCCTCAAGATGGTAATTGAGCACTGTTTCTCATAGATATATATCGTCCTATCTTTGCTAAAATTGAGTGCTCAATGTGGAAGAAGCCTTTGCTCTGTCCACCCAGTTTCACCTGCGGATTGCTTCATACGCTGGCTCGCTGATCGGTTTATTTGATCGGCGAGTATTTGAAATTTCGAGCAAGTTGCCATCAGGATCACGAAAATAGAGAGACATGAGAGGTTTTGTGGCACCAGTCCGTTCTACCGGCCCTAGCAGGATTGAAGCGCCTTTCGTCCTTCAGCACAAGTGACTACTTGCATGCCCAAGACGCGCGAATAAAATTCACAAGTTGTCTGGATGTCCTGTACGGTGAGGATAAGATGATCTAAAGAGTCAATTTCCACAGCTACTTCCTGTTCACTTTACTATACAACC
>VBJK01000516.1:0-2889 GCA_005879655.1 Chloroflexota bacterium
CGATAGAAGTTGGTCCTTTTATGCACAGTTCATCCATCATACAATTCTTCCTGTGTTGTGCCAGGAGCGCCATAGAATTTCAAAAATTCCTCAATCTGTGACTGCCGTTTCCCCTCTTTCGGCTCTACAAGCACCAAATTTATCTGTCCTGTCTGATCGGCAATAGAGTTCATAGCACTATACTCAGTTTGAATGTTCTCTTCATGAATCTGAATGAAAGTGAGTCCCTTAAGCCGCACTTCGCTCTCCTGTATAAGGGAACTCGATGTTGTCAGTTGAAAGTCGGCCTGATTCATCTCCTCACGCTTCTTCTGGAGACTTTTTCTGAGGCTTGACTCAAGGCTAGGCTTTCTTTCCATATCAGCTCCTTTGCTTCATATGCAGTCATTGCCTGTTATTCTAAATATTCGGAATAGTTCTTCTATCTATCTCGCCCGCTCGTGCGGCATTGTGAGGAGATCAGGGATGGACTTCTTCTAAGATCACCAGATGTCCCGTCCCGTTGAGCGTTTCCAAGTTGATATTGGCCACACAACGCACCTTCACGTAATTGAGGGTTAATGTTCCCTCAACATGAACCACACCTGTCGCTTGTTCAAAGAAAGCCTGACTCAGATTCGTCGCGCTCTTATCCACGCGCACGCCCAGATCGGTCCCCCCTCGTGTCCCCGTAAACTTGATAAAGACATAGCCCATATCCTCAACGCGCTTGCGAAATTCTTCGAGGGAGGGCTTAGGGCCACCGACCGTTACAGGATGATCCCCTTCTGAGAGTCGTTGTACTAGATCATTCATAGAAAACTCCTCCTAAAGAGCGGCCTCGCTAGGGGCTATCTCCGGCTCTTCTTCCAACCTTTCCGTTTCTTCTTTGTTCTCATAGGCATAGCGCAGATCTTCTGGAATCTCGAAGCCTAATGTGGTGTGACAAAAATCCTGCCACTCAGGTGTCACGGTATCGAAAATAACGCCTCCTGGAAGGACAGGGCTTCTCACGACCACGAAGTCATCCCAGAGATAGACGACATCCTCATCGGTGAGTTCTGTTTCACTCTCCTCACGCTTTTCAGTCCACGCACCGAATTGCCTGAGATCTTTCAAATAGTAGGCCTTACAGTATTTTCTGATCATTTTGCCTTCTCAACCTGCCTCCATCCGTTTCCGCAAGCTAAGCGGCCTCATATCTGTCCAAACACCCTTGATATACGCCAGACATTCGGGCTTGAGGTCGCTTTTCCCAGCATCTCGCCAACCAAGAGAGTTTTCACGGTAGGCTGGCCAGATCGAATATTGCTCTTCATGGTTAACAACCACCTTGTAGATGGTTTTATCTTCTTCTTCATATTGATACACTATTAATACTCCTTTCATTACTAGCATGGCAGTGCCGCATTAATTTTTATGAACAAGTAAAGTGCATATTACCCATATATCGGCAACTTACTTCTGTATTGTATAGCATACAAAATGAAGCTTGTCAATACAAAAATATGATATTCATCTCATTGAGCAAATTGTGAACAGTCGAGCTGATAATGCTTCAAAAACGCGCATCCAAGGCTTTGAGTAACATAATCTTTTATGCCAATGAGCAACCAATCGACCAGGAGCAAGACAGCAGCTACACTTCAGTGAAATTTGCACTCGTTGCTGATCCAGATTAATGGTACAGATCATCAGGAAGACAGTGATCACTCATGGCATGTGATACGAAAGTTGCAAAAAGCAGAGAAGAGAGGAGGGTACCTGTTTCTAAAATGCATCAGATAAATGTGTTTGAATATGAACAGCTTGCACGAGAGTCACTGGAACCAGCAAACTGGGATTTTTTTGCTGGGGGCAGTGACGATGAGATTACGGTACGTGAGAACTGCCAGGCTTTCCAGCGCATCACATTTCTTCCACGTGTGCTCAGAGATGTCCGTACGGTTAAGATGGAAACGACTGTACAGGGAACGAGAATCTCCTCGCCCCTTCTCCCTACCTCAGCACCGACACCTTGCAGAAGTTATTATGTATAATAAGCAATAAGGTGATATAGATGGCAAAAACTGGTGTCTTGTCTTCCATTATCTCGATACCCTTGTGATAGATCTTCACACGTAAAAGCGCTGCTATTCGGGATTCCATGCAAGTGTTCGGTATTCCGTACAAAAAGTGTTCGGGAATTGAGACCATCTACCACCTGATCTATAGTATAAAATAGAGCAAGTCGAACCCCAGCGTCCCTGGCATATTTGCGTGCTTGACTTGTCCTATTTGGGACCAATATACTGAGAGCCACACTTCTGGACTATGTTTAATAGGCTATTTTGTTCAGAGCTGTCTCTCTATTTCATCAACAGGAGCGTTGCATGGAATACAACTCGGACTCGATAGATGCTGCTTCTCCTCCATCCGAGAATGAGCAGGCGCTACCTCAGTCGATCAACCGCATCGAGGGCGAAACCATTATCCAGGCCATCAAGCTCAACAAATATTTTGGCGATAAGCATGTGCTCAAGGATATTGATTTCAAGGTGAACAAGCAGGAAGTGGTGGCGCTCATTGGCCCCAGCGGCTCAGGCAAAAGCACGCTTATTCGTTGCCTCAATGCGCTGGAAAAAGCCACCAGCGGCGAAATTTATATCCATGGCCAACGGCTGAATCCTTATCTCTCTGTCAAGCAACTCAGCCCCATTCGCCGCGAACTTGGCATGGTTTTTCAGAACTTCAACTTGTTCCCTCACATGGTGGGTGAAGTGCTCAAGGTGATGAAAGATCTGGCATACGAGGGGAGCACGATGGTTGTCGTCACACATGAGATGCAGTTTGCCCGTGACGTCTCCGACCGCGTTGTATTTATGAGTGATGGGACGATTGTTGAACAGGGAGACCCCGAAGAACTGTTCA
>VBJK01000516.1:2897-6866 GCA_005879655.1 Chloroflexota bacterium
GGTTTTGCCCTAAACATTGGTATTTTTCATTCTTTTTCAGAAAGGCTTGCTCTATGCAAAGGCGAAATGCACTCAATCGGCGCACTTTTCTACATTGTGCCGGTCAGGCTGGGGCGGTTGTTGCCGCAGGCGGAACGCTCCAATCTCTGCTCGCCGCCTGTGGTGGCAACGTCAGCAGCACAGGCTCTGGGACCACTCCCACTCCTGGAGCAATGGTGATCCCCAGCAAAGGCTTGAAGGTCCCAGGACTATTTCAATGGGGGTCAACCTCACAAGGTGGCGCGCCCTATGTCTTCCAGGACCCCAACAATCCGCAGGCGCTGGTTGGTTTTGAGGTGGAGATCGCAGACGCCATCGCGAAGTTGATGAACGTCAAAGCCAAACAGATCGAAACCGACTATACACAGCTTGAGCAGCAATTGAAGATCAATCAGTTCGATGTCATCATGAACGGCTGGGAGATTACAGAGGATCGCAAGAAGACTGAAATATTCTCCCAGTCTTCTTATCATTATGGCCAGCAGATTGTTGTCAAGGCTGACGATCCTCGTTTTACCAGTAAAACAACCAATGACACACTCTCATTGACCGATCTGAAAGGCCTCACGGTTGGTACAGGTGCGGCCTATAAAGCGGCCGATATTCTGGCTTCTCATACGAAGATCAAACTCAAGACCTACGATCCTAATCTCCCTTTCGACGATCTGGCTCTCGGTCGCATAGATGCCGTCTTGATCGACCTGCCTATCGTGACCTACTATGTGCTGGGAAGTGGACCGCAAAGCACGAAAAACGAGAAGCTGCGCCCCATCGGCAAGCCCTTCGAGCTGAGTGATTATGTCATAGGTTTTAACAAAAGCAATGCTAACGCCACTGTACTTCAGGGTGAAATCGACCAGGCCATCGCCCAAATCAAAAAGGATGGGACGCTCCACACCATCTTACAAAAATGGAGTCTCTGGAACGACCAGCAAGCCGATATCGGCACCAAATAATATCCTGGAACCATGAAGCGTCCCGAATGTTTCCCATTTTGCCGCCCTTGACTCAGCGTAGGGACCAGCTGTACAGGCCCCATTGATGGTGGCCCGTGCGGACGGGTGCGGGGCACTGATAAAATTTGGAACGATTTATGGCTCCAAATCACCTCACTAAGGAGAAGAAATAATGGACTGGAGTCTGGTCTGGCAAGCCCTCCCCGCCTTTTTGCAGGGGACCCTAAACACGATCATTTACTGTGTTGCCTCATTCCCACTTGCTCTACTTCTCGGCCTCATTCTCGCTCTCATGTCCAGTTCGCGCTATATCTGGCTCAAAGTACCTGCACGCACATTCATTGAAGTCATCCGGGGCACGCCCTTACTTGCCCAGCTTTTTATCCTTTACTACGCCGTAGGGGCCCTGCTAGCAGGGATTGGCCTTGCGCCGCTCATCAATACCTGGTCGGCCAGTATTGTCTCGTTAGCCTTAAACTACGCTGCTTATGAAGCTGAAATATTCCGGGCTGGGTTCCTCTCCGTTAATCGTGGGCAAACAGAGGCTGCTCTCTCACTTGGCCTCACTTCACGACAAAATTTCTTTCGCATCGTTTTACCCCAGGCAGTGCCGCTCATGATCCCACCTTTCGTCAACGATTTTATTTATATGCTCAAGGACTCTGCCATTCTCAGTGCAATTGGGGGCACGGATCTGACATCTGTGCTGAACTTCTTTGTGTCACGTCATGGCAGCAATCCTTTCCCGCTCTATGTCCTGGCACTCGCCTTGTATCTCATCCTGAGCCTTCCCACTTCTTATGTTGCCAGAATATTCGAACGCCGTCTGCGGGCGGCCTTGTAAACCAGGGAAAAGAGACCGGAGGGAAAACATGGCGGATATGTATCGAAAACGTGCTACTAAGACAAGCGTTGGGGTGGGTGATTTTGCTGAGCCAGCGCCCCGCCTCTGGGAGCGATTACTCAACTACCTCTTCTACATTGTAGCAGCGCTAGCCATTGGTGGTTTTATTTATTACCTGTATTCCTTTAATAAGCTTCTGCTGATCTTTGCGCCTATCTATTTGCAGGGGACTCTCATTACGCTCATCGTCTCACTCCTGAGCGTGGTCCTCGCCGTCATTCTTGGCCTTGTCGGGGCCTTTGGGCGACTCTCGCGCTTCGCCATTTTCCGCTGGCTCGCCATCGCCTATGTTGAATTTATCCGGGGCACCCCTGCCTATGTACAAATCCTCTTCTGGTTCAATGGAGTTGGCTATATCTTTGCCAGCATCGGTTGACCGTTCTCCAGAGCAACAGTTTTATGCCCGACAACCCAGCCTTCTTCAACGGCATGTTCTATGGCATCATTGGCCTGGGAGTCAACTGTGGAGCTTATCTCACTGAAGTCTTCCGCACAGGCATTGAATCGGTGGAGAAAGGGCAGAGCGAGGCCGGATTCAGCCTTGGCCTCACTTCCCGTCAGATCATGCGCCGTATCGTATTGCCGCAGGCTATCCGTATCACCATTCCGCCCTTTACCAACTATTTTATTACCTTGATTCAGGATAGCTCGTTGCTCTCTCTCATCTCAGTGATTGAGCTAGAGCACCAGATCTATGCCTTTGCCTTACCCCAGGTTGATCCCAATAACAAGCTCTTCCTTTTCATTCTGGGCGGCTTATTCTATCTGATCCTATGTTATCTCCTGTCTCTGCTGGCTCGCTACTTTGAAGCGCGTTTTGCTGTCGCATATGATTAGGCTCTGTATTCCTTTTGAGATGGTGCAGCAAATCATTGAAGGCTCGCTCATACCTCTCCTCATCCTTGTTACCAGTGAAGTCAGCGATGTGACGCTGACGTAAATGTTTGGCCCATTCTTTCTCGCTTTCCAGTATGCTTTTATCAAGACGAAGGGGAAAGAGGATAGGCTTCTCACGCTTGATCTCCTGACCCAAGACCATATCCATCGCCCAGTCCAGAAAGCGACTCTTGACGCCATAGCGTGACACGATCAGCAAGAGCTTCTCTTGAGAGCGGAGAACTTCTTCGATGAGGCGTTTCATGGACAGAGAGGAGCGCAGACCGTATGCAGCAAACCAGCAGCGTACGCCACTCTTTTGCAGATCATTGCACACACGTTTTGCAAATGCTTGGTCATAGCTACAATAGCTGATAAATACCGATGCAGAACAAGCTCTGGTAAGCTTACGAGGCAGAGAAGAGATGGCTGTATCAGAAAAGCCGACCCCTCGCAAGAAATGCACACACACGGTTTCATCTTGGGGAAGGATGACCGAGTTGATATCGACGCATGAGGGACCATCATGAATGGCTGTGTCTAATCCTTGAACAGTGCTTACATCTACACGCACAAAAATCGTCTCCCAGAATTGAGCATAGCTTAGGTTCGCACCTTCGAGCATGGCACCGCTCAGACGAGCACTGTACAGATTGGCACCAGCCAAGTTTGCATCACGCAGATCGGCGCTGCGCAGGTCCGCATCACTCAGGTTGGCATTGCGCAGATCCGCGTCACGTAGGTCCGTATTGAAGAGATTGGCACTTTCGAGATGAGCGCCACTCAAATCAGCACCTTTGAGGTCCGGCTGGATGTGAAGCGGTTGCAGTCGGGATAGATTCCATTCGGGCACACTACGCAGAAGTCGTTTTCGCTGTTCTTCATCTGCCATCGCGTTTCTACTCCTTATGCTGTTTGATTGCTCCTCTTCATTGTATCTCTTTTTGTGCCACTGAGCAAGAGGCGCGACGCGGCCAGCCAAAGAAACTGCTTTTCGAGAATATCTTGGCAGAGATGCGAAAGGAGATGCAGACAGGAAAACGAACATGAGGATGACACAAAGATATGGTCTTGCATTGCAAGATGCCCGGTGGCAATTGACTGGATGAGACGTAAGAGCGTTTGCCGATCCGCCGCATCTGTCAGCCGTTGCTTGCCGTCAGGGGCTGCCATTTTCAACCTTACGATTTCTCC
>VBJK01000517.1:0-1150 GCA_005879655.1 Chloroflexota bacterium
GACTGCCCATGTATAGCCAGCCTGCTTCGCAGCCGAGAGTCCATAGTCTCCAACGTGACCATAGGGGTAAGCAAAGATTTCCATTGGATGTCGTAACTGCTGCTCCAATATGGCACGGCATGCTCCCACCTCAGATTGCGCTTCAATAGGACTCACGAGCTGTGCTAGGTCTGGATGGTGACGTGTATGTGCCCCGAATGAAACCAGTCCACTTTCTTGCATTTCTTGTACTTGTGCCCAAGTGAGCAGAGGAATGGGTGCTTCTTCAGGTAACGCAGCAACTGGCACGTGAAGAGCCTCGCAGAGAGAAGCGATGAACTGATCTTGATCAACGGAAGAGGTGAGGGTAGTCATACGATCAGCGATAACCTCTGCTAGTGCCTTGCGCTCCTCCAGATGATCCAGAGAGTATGTTTGCCCATCCAATGACACTTGACTTGTTTGCGCGAGTCGTATTAAGCGATCTGCCCACCAGAATGCATTGCCACAAACTGGCCACTTAGCAAGAGAAGACATCAATCCTGTTCAGGCACCTCTTAAAGTTTGTATGCATCTTGCCAATACAGCCAGAGATGACTTCAGGGTGATGCGTGATGCGAGAACATTGGCCGAAGCAGGATTCAGCGTCACTGTTATCGATATCGAAGAAGATCATTCGCTGCCTCGTGAAGAAGAATTTGATGGCATCCGCGTCAAGCATACATTTGTACCTGGCTGGTTCACTCCTGCTCGTTTCAAACCATGGTTCCTTATTAAATTAATAATTATGTTTATGTATTGTGTAATGCGCTTGCTCAAAGATGATGCAGATATATATCATGCTCATGTAGAAAAGGCATTGCCAGCCAGCTTTGTTGCCGCTCGCTTGCGCAGAAAGCCGCTGATTTTCGATGCCCCTGATCTGACCTTATCTGATCCGAGCCTTGTGCGCTGGCAGAGACTGAGAAAGCTGTCAATACGTTTTCTCGGCCTCATGATATCGCGCTGTACGGCTTTTGTGACGGCTTCGCCCCACTATGCACCTGTGTTGCGTAGTCTCTACCATGCATCTAGGATAACCGTGATTCGTAATGTGCCGAGCTATCGCACTGTGAACCGTAATGATCTCCTGCGCCAGCATCTAGGTCTCAGCTCTGATATACACATCGCT
>VBJK01000517.1:1277-4440 GCA_005879655.1 Chloroflexota bacterium
TATGAACAACTGCTGGACTGGACTGCTTCGGCAGATATTGGTCTAACTATTTTTCCACCGGATTATTCACTTAGCATCAAGTTTACGCTGCCAAACAAACTCTTTGAATATATGATGGCCGGATTGCCTATACTTTCTGCGAAGCTTGATGCCATTGCTGAACTGCTCGAAGCATATGATGTTGGACGCGTTGCCGCTTCGCTTACTCCAGAAGATCTCAGCGCAGCGATCAATGCAATGTTTGCTGACACTGCGGCTCTTGCTCGCATGCGTGAGAACGCTTTGGAGGCTGCGCGACAAGAGTTCCATTGGGAACGTGAAGGGCAGAAACTGGTTCAGCTTTATCAGAGCATTCTGACCAAGTCGCTCCCCTCAGAAGTGAGTACTAACTCTGGTGAATAGTCGAGACATAGTAGATAGGAGAACTTGTATGACAAAGACAGACAGCGCAGAAGCGAGAGCTACCCTCCTTCCAGATGCTTCAACTGCACAAGAAATGATCACAGCACGAGCGCCTATCAGAGTAGGCATGCATGTTCTGGGTGCAGGGGCCACGGATGGTCGTGTGATGCGTGCAGCTACGGCCCTGGTCCAGGCAGGATACGCTGTTACCCTGGTGGACGTTGAAAGCGAGGGGCACCAGTCTGAAGAGGAGCTTCGTGGCGTTTCTCTCAAGCATGTACTGGTATCTCGTACATTCCTCTCAACACGCTTTGATAAGAAGACGTTTGTGCGCACTGCTCTGATGTTTGCACGTAACACCCTGGCCTTGCTGCAAACTCCCGCTGATATTTATCACGCCCATGACGTATCTGGATTACCAGCGTGTTATATCGCAGCATGGTTGCGTCATAAGCCCATTATTTTTGAGGCACACGAGATGCCGCTATTCGAGCGGCCCATGTCAGAAATGGGGAAAAGCAGGCGTTGGCTGCACAAAATACTAGCAGTCCTGTTGGCCTATAAATCGTAGAAGAGATTTGCCGTCGTTACCACGTACCAGAAGTGGTCCTGATTCGTAGCGTCCCCGAGTACCGTTCTGTTGCCAAGAGCGAGCGTTTGCGAGACCAGCTCGATCTGAAGCCAGAGGTTCGTATAGCTCTCTACCAGGGCAATTTGCAACCGAATCGAGGGCTTGAGAAGCTCATCAGAGCGGCAGCGTTCCTTGAGCCAGATATCATGATCGTGCTGATGGGCAAAAATGTTGGGTCTACACAGGCTCAACTCGAAGCGCTGATGGCTAGTGAGGGCGTGACCGATCGTGTCAGAATCCTGCCGCCAGTTCCCTATGCAGAACTGCTGGACTGGACTGCCTCGGCAGATGTCGGATTAAACGTTGCTTCATCTGGCTACTCATTAAATGTGCGGTACTTTTTGCCAAACAAGCTTTTTGAGTATCTCATGGCAGGCTTGCCAGTTCTTACTTCACCGCTAGAAGCTATGGTAGATGTTGTCCAAACATATGATGTTGGGCAGGTATTTCCTTCGCTTGAGCCTGCTAGTATCGGTGAGACCATTAATCGCATTCTGGCCGATCCTATTGAGCTTGCTCGCCAACGAAGCAATGCGCTAGCAGCAGCAAAAAACGAACTCTACTGGGAGAAGGAAAGCTTGCGGCTCATCCAGCTTTATCAAGAAATAGAACAGCGCCGAGCACGGCGAAACCCCTCTTTCTGGAAGGCGCTCTCTTTTTGGCAGTAAGTCCAGCAAGACGCACTGATTAGTAACTTATCGTTAGCGTACAAATGCATGTATATCGTTTTGATGAGGATAATTTTATGTCAGGATTTTCATTAAAAGATTATAGTAATTTGCTATTAGCTTTCAAAAACGCGGGCTATGTTTTTTCTCGTTTTGAGGAGATTAACTCTCGCTTGGAAGATGGACGGCCTTTTGTAGTACTCAGGCATGACATAGATATAAGCTTGCGTGCAGCTCTGGAGATCGCCCATCTGGAGTATGAACACGGGGTACAGGCAACATATTTTGTGCTATTTCGATCTCCATTCTATAATATCCTGAGCCGTTCCGATGCAGAAATCATACAACGAATACAGGAGTATGGCCATCGAATTGCAACTCATCTAGACCTTGTTGCTTATGGCAACGATTGTGCTAAAGCGCTCATGGAAGTTGAGATACTGTCTAAGTTTTATCCATACGTTGACACTGAGATTGTAAGTTTGCACAGCTCTTACGATTTAGAGCATATGCCAATAGAATCATTTCCTGAAATCAACCGGGTTTATGGCTCCTCGGTAAGAGGAGACGTTGCCTATATCAGTGACTCAACTGGTAGGTGGCGCTATGGCCATCCTCTGGACTCAGAGGCGTTCCATACACACAGACCTATCCAACTCTTAACGCACCCGATCTGGTGGGTTCAGCAAGGTGAAACTCCTGCCAAAAAACTAGATCTCTGGCTTTATTCCGACTACCAGAATAAGCAGAGAGTGCTCAGAGAATTTCTGCCAAAGTTGTTTAAGCTGAACGAGGCTTAATGGCTAAGGACGCGTTCTCATTCTGTTCTTGATAAACGTTACTATTTTTATAAAAAGGAGTATTTTACTATGGATAGATCTATTCGTGAGAGAATAGCCTCAGATGAGTCAAATGTGTATACCGAATGGCACCAGTTGCGCCAGCGCTATCGACACATCTTTGAAGCTCCTAATTCTCAACGACTCTCTCAGGCATTTGATGAGTTTCTTAGGAAGGAAGTTCCCGGAAAAAGCTTGCTGGAGATCGGCTGTGGAAGCGGTGGGCTTGCGTTGCGTATGGCCTCATATAGCGCAGCTTCTGTTCTAGCAACTGATATCTCGCATACCCGCATTGCAACTGCCCAAGAACACAACACAAGCTCCACTTGTACCTTTACTATTGCTGATGTGTCTCTACCGATTGAGGGTGTCTATGACATGATCGTAGGTACTGCTATCTTGCATCATCTAGACTACCAGGAAGTTTTGTCCCGTCTCTACCGTGACAATCTCACGCCGGGCGGCGTTATGCTCTTCCGTGAGCCGCTAGGCGGCAATTTGTTGATGAAGTTGTTTCGCTCGCTGAGTTCACAGGCTCACACTGAGGATGAACGCGCCTTTGAGCCATGCGACCTTGCTTGGATACAGCACTCTTTTGAAGATTTTACTCTGACCCCCGCTAA
>VBJK01000498.1 GCA_005879655.1 Chloroflexota bacterium
CGACTCGAACCGCATGTCAAGCGCCACGGCATCCTTTACAACCTGGCAAAAGGGCCTGAAGCAAAAATTCATGGAGATAACCTTTTCCGAAGCTCATCGCATTGAATTGAGTGAGTGGCCGGACAGTGGCATTTATGTCGCGATTTATGAAGACTTCAACAGATATTGTACAGTATCGGCCCTTCTTTCCCTACACGAGCATGTTAGAACACAGACCCAGCCTCACGTGATCAGGCTTGGCACACTCCATCTTCTGTGCATTATATCTTCTGCAGTCTCAGATATCTCTAATCTAACACTTTGAACAACCTGACCTGCTGCCCGTCCGCATCTGCGTTCTGCTGCTAACATTCTGACAGGTTATGAGCCCGGCCAGCTCTAAACTGCGCCTGAAAACCACACTGGCGCTCCGCAAGAAGCCATATATGCGTTGCTGCCACCTTCCAAAACCCACACACACGCCGCCGGCTGCCAAACAGCCTCACCGGCGTCAACAGAGGCCAAAGACCTCACAAACAAGAACCACACAGTCTCAGGGACGCCTGATTGTGTCAAACATACGTCTCGATCAGCCAGACCTGCCACTGCTGTTCCTATGGCTCACCACCGAGGGAATAGAAGCTGGACGAGCCTGCAAAAACGTTGACGAGACCGGCTGCCGCCTGGAAACCTCAGATTGATCACCTGGGCAGGCTGGTGGCCACCACCAACATGGTGTCACAAAAGGGGCATTGGGTGGCGCTAACCCGAATGGGTTAGACCAGGAGCCCTGACCTGAACACCACAGTCCTTCCAACACCGCCGAGAAGACCCTAACAGGGCTAATCTCGAGCAAGAAGGACCAAAACCTCCTTCCACATTGACCTGAAAGGCTGGCGCGCGCCACAGGACCCAAGGATCGAGGTCAGCGAGCCTCGCTGAAACAACCAGTGCCTCCCAGCCACCGGTCTAAAGAGACTGGCAGATTGCGTGGCACACACAAGACGTCTCGAGTTCAAGGGAAATCAACCCATACGAGACCGAATCAGCCTTGAGCAATTTCCGGACACCAACGAGCCGCAAAATGAGACCCTGAAGGGGGTCTCACGACCCAAATTTGGTGTCATCGAGCCCAAATGTGGCTTGATTAGCTCCTGACAAAGGAACCAGCCGTCAACATGACACGGAATCGGCTCCAGAAGGGGTGGTCAGCCTAGAAATAGGCAGACTGCAAGGGGCAGGAGGTTAACCCTGCTGCCACCAACAGAGAAGTCCCCTTCCACACATATAAAGACGAAGAACTGACCCAGAAAGCTTCTTAGGTGAAACAACCATCAAGCTATCATCTCTGGCTATCTGCTCAAGCACAAAACAATCATGGCCTCTTTTTCAACGGACATCGTCTCAGGCTCAACCCTGGCCAAATGCCCAAAACTAACCGGCAAGGACAACTACACCGAGTGGTCCGAGATCATGCAATCCAACCTCATCACCGCCGGCTGCTGGGACATAGTCAACGGCGACGAGGAAGCTCCAGCCAGGCCAGATCCCTTCTACACATCTCGAAACAGGCCCACCGGTGTTACCACTCTTCGCCAAGCCGAGGCAGAATATAACCGAAGGGTTAGAGGCAACTTCGTCCACGACAACGAGGCCTGCAAAGACCGTGTCCAGGAGATCAAGGACCAGGTCATCGGCTATGAGGCTCACATCAGGCTTCGAGAGAAGGCCAAGAACCTCATGATGGACAATATGACCAAGGATCTCTGGCATCAACGGGTCAACAAGGAAGACCCAAAAGCACTTTGGGATGAGCTGAAGAGGGACTACCAGAAGGCCGGGGTCCCAGAGCTCAATAAGGAGCTCGCAAAGTTCGTGGATATAACCAAAACAACCTATCCTGACCCCCAGGCCCTTCTTAACGCCCTGAAGACGCAGCACTCAAAGATCGAGACGACCCTCAAGGGGGCTGTCTTCCATCCCAAGTACCTCTCCTGGAGGTATATCTATGAGATGAATAAGTTTAAGCCCCTGTTCGATATCCCGTTGGCCAAATATGACAACCTGGACGAATATCCACAGGCAGACGAGATCAAACGAGCCCTAGAGGCTCACCTTGTCAATCATCCAAACGCCCCAAAGAAACCCACTGCTTCTGGCAACGCTCCTGCTGCCACTGCCAACAACGCCGTTGCTGGCAAGCACAACAAGTCCAAAAACAAGAAGCGGAAACGGGACGATGATAAAGACAAGGATAAACCGTCTCAATCGTCCAACCACTCATCCTCCAGCCAATCCTCATCTACACCTGTCTGCCCTATCTGTGGAAACCAACACCGAGGTCCATGCTGGTTCAAATCAGCCGACGAAGTGCCACAGGGGATGAAAGATAGACAGGCAAGAAGACAGAAGGAACGGCAAGAGGACAAGGACAAGGGCAAGACTGGCCAATGACAACGAATCCCACAGATGACAGGATCGACGGCGGCCACGGTCTGCACGATCACTATCGATCAAGAACTGCTGGCAGACCACCCTGAGCGATCCCCACATCTGTGGATAGTTGACACTGGTGCATCTCACCATATCTGCTTCGATAAGAGTCTATTCAAGACCTATCAGAAGTATAGAGTGCCTGTCAAGGCAGGCACCTCGACAACAACATCGTTTGGCCGTGGACAAATCGATCTCACACTTGATAGTCACACACTGACCCTACATGGGGTCCTGCACGTCCCACAACTTCGTTTTAACCTGCTGTCAACAGAATGCCTACGTCGAGAGAGCTTTATAGGCTATGACAGCCTTCCCAACACACTCTACTATGGAGAGGACGAAGAAATCATCACCACTGCTGATTCCTCATCTGGCATTCCTGTCATCAACACCGATCCCTATTCTGAAGGCTCAATCGCATTTTATCATGAGGTCACCACACGTCCTATCTCCCTGGACCTAGCTCATCGACGACTAGGTCACATCAGCGAGGCTCGGGTCAGGGCGTTAGCTAACGGGCAAGCAGAAGGTCTGAAGCTCATTCCACACCACAAATCCCACAAATGCGACCACTGCATCGCCGGCAAGCTCAAAACTCTGCCTCATCCACGCACCCAGCCTACACTCAAGAGATCGGAGAGACCGATGGAAATGCTACACCTTGACCTCTTGCAGGGTCCCTGTGCAGCGTTGGGAACAGGCTACAACTATGTCCTGGTCATCGTCGATGACTACACACGGATGGCCTGGTGCATAGGCCTGGTCAATAAGGACATTCGGCAAGCCTGGGAACACTGGAATAGGATGGTGAAGCTCCAATATAGCGATGCCATTAACGACTTTTCCATCAAGCGCATTCGTGCCGATAACGGCAAGGAATTCGTCGTTAGCGACATGGAGCGGCAATGGGAAGACCTTGGGATCTGGCTACAGCTCTCTGTAGCCTATGCACACCACCAGAACGGAGTGGTTGAACGTGCAATTCAAACCATTGTCGAGCATGCCGTCAGCATCCTCACTGACGCCAACCTGCCTGACTACCTTTGGTATGAAATCTGTCTGACCATAACCTATCTCGGAAACCTCGAAACACACAGCCATCTTCAAGATGACACTCCTACACCTATTCAAGCGTTCACTGGCAAGAAGCCGAATCTCTCACATCTTCGAGTCATAGGGTCTAAGGCTCATGTCCTTATCCCTAAGGAGATAAGAGAACACAAATTCAAGCCACGAGCTCTTATCGGAAGACTTGTTGGTTATGATGGCGTTAACCAGTACCGAATGTGGATTCCGGAGATGAACGCCATCGTCTGGGGTAGAAACATCACCCTGGAAGAAGACGATGTAGTATATGAGAAGGTCGGTCACTTTGAGGAAGACGAAGAAGGTCTAGGAAGACTCATTCTCACTGATCAAGATGAGATTAAGAGTCTGGTAGCCTCAATTGACCACTTCATGAGCAGAGGAGGCATAACTGACAGCGCTTTGGCTGGTCAACCTCCTCAACAGCAGGAACAGCAGGATAATGGTCATCTCGACACAACAGTCAACAACCTGGTCGACCAATTCGGCGAGACTGGTATTGAAGAAGGGGAATTCCCTCAATCTCGAGATGGTGATTTCATTCCTGCTAACAACGTTTCTACTAACGGTCAATTGGAGCCCCCACGAGACCACCCTCAGCGAGTCAGAAAGCCGTCACAGAAGGTTCTTGATAACATAATCCACTACGACGAGATCCCCATAGACGACCCTGACGTCTTCGTCAATAACACCTTTGTCATCATGAATAACGAGCCTCCCACCTACGCCGAAGCCTTACAAGCGCCAGACAGTGACAAGTGGCAAACAGCTATAGGTAAAGAAAGAGACTGCCTTAACAATGCAGGCACTTGGGAAGAGATCGACAAATCTTCAGTGCCACCTAGCCACCGCATACTGAAAGGCAAATGGGTATACAGGCGGAAAAGAGATGGTGGCTACAAGGCCCGTTGGGTTGTTAAAGGGTTTGAACAGGTCAAGGGCCTCGATTATCAGCAGGTCTTCGCCGCTGTTGTCAGGGCTGACACATTCAGAACGCTGTTGGCTATTGCTACTCTCCTAGACTGGGATATTAGCAACGTCGACATCGATTCAGCCTTCCTGAACGGCAACATCGACGCAGAGGTCTATATCGAGCTCCCACAAGGCTTCTATCCACCTGGTCGATGCGGCAAGCTGAGGAAATCACTATATGGCCTCAAGCAAGCCCCACGAATCTGGGCCCGAACCCTGTATCAGATTCTACGCGACCTCGGCCTTGTCCAACTCCAAAGCGAGCATTCAGTATTCACCAAGCTTGACGAAAAGCGCAGGAAGCTCCAGAAGCAAGCAGGAAAGCCTGACGACGGATTCTTAGGTTACTATGCTGGTCCAGAGCTCATCGTCGCAGTCTACGTCGACGACCTACTAATAATAGGCAAAACCCGAGAGATTGTGAAAGAATTCAAGCAACGTCTCAACAAACGGGTGTCCCTAAAGGGTCTAGACAAGGACGAAGAAGCAACAGACTATCTAGGCATTGAGATATCCAGAAACCACGATAACGGGACCCTCAGGTTGACCCAAAAGGGGTATTTTCAGGGGGTCTTGGCAAGGTATGGCCTGGAGAAGCTCAATGGGATTTCTGCACCAATGAGGGAAGGATTGCGGTTTTATCTTGACGACGTTGACTACGTCGACGACGACGAGAAGCACCTATATCAGTCCAAGGTGGGAAGTCTAACCTATGGCATGCAGGGAACAAGGCCGGATATCGCCTATTCGGTGTCTCTCTTTAGCCGTTTCCTTGCTAAACCAACTAGGTCCCACGTCAAGGCGCTGCAGGGGGTATTCCGCTATCTGGTCAGAACGCTAGAGCTTGGAATCGTCTATAGCAAGCACGACCGAAAGGGTCTGCACGCCTACACTGATGCTGATTGGGCAGGATCCACGCTCGTTGGTGACAGCAAGTCCACATCCGGATATGTCGTAATGCTCGCCGGCGGACCCATCGCCTGGTCATCTCGACGCCAATCCACTGTTGCAACCTCGTCAACCTATGCGGAATATGTTGGACAGGCTAATGCTATCAAGCAGGCCGTTCATCTGATCCAATTCCTTGGCGAGGTCTATCGGTTTCCAGACCTACCACTCAAGATTTATGCCGACAACCAAGGGGCCCAAGCACTCGCTCGCAACCCCGAATTTCACGCTAAAGCCAAGCATATCCAACTATCTGTGCACTTCCAGCGTGAAAAGGTTGAGAAGGGGGTGGTGGAGTTGATTCACGTTGCCACCGACGAACAGGCGGCAGATGGATTCACTAAACCGCTGCCTAAGGCAAAATTCGAAAGGTGGGTGGGCTTGCTAAACCTGCAATAGCTGGCGACAACATTGTTGCCATCACTGAGCTTCTGCCTATCAGTCACGTGGTCAATCTTGCTGGTAAACCGTGCTCTGGACAAGTATCTGGCCTTCCAGCTGTCTATCCACGTTGTAAATGCAAGTGGTAAATCGTGCAAGGATTAGCCAGAACAGAAATGGCCACGTCAACCAAAACATCGCGGCGGCGAGCCCATCGACGGCGAGCTGCTATCACCAATCAACGGCGAGCATTCCGGCAGACAGACGTTGCAGACGAGACACTCTTTCCTATTTTTCCCACGAGGTTTTAAGGTTTTATCGAGGCTCGTTGCAACTGAACAGCAGATCCGGAATGGAAGAATGCATGACCGAGAAAGCGCTAGGCCTAATGAGGAAAACAGACACTGTTTGCAAAGACCTCGTTTTTGAGCGTTTCTCGAGCCCGCTGCAACCGGATTATCTGCAGCGGCAGAAATTCCAAATCTGCACGTCGGACGCTAATTCGGAACGGAAGAACGCTCGGCCGAGAGCGCTAAGCCTAATACGGGCGACAGCGAGGTGAAATGCAACGCCAAGAGTGGCTATATTCAGGCAACGAGAGGGTTCACGAGCAGGGCCTGAGAAGGGGTGTTAGAACACAGACCCAGCCTCACGTGATCAGGCTTGGCACACTCCATCTTCTGTGCATTATATCTTCTGCAGTCTCAGATATCTCTAATCTAACACTTTGAACAACCTGACCTGCTGCCCGTCCG
>VBJK01000499.1 GCA_005879655.1 Chloroflexota bacterium
CTTCTAAAAAGATGATGGCGTCCATCACCAGTGACCACTCAAGCAGAAATTATGCCCGTTAACGGCGTATAATATGGATTAGGGATCTTTTCAAAACAACTGTCCTGAGTCGTCCAATCGTTGTCTATGCCAAAACTCCATCGGAGGCATCGGAATCTGCCTATGTGCGCTCAATATTCAGAACAAACTAGCCGTCCTACCATTGATGGTACAAAAGGGACAATATCGTGCAGCATTTGTGGCGCTATCTACGAACCATCATCGTTGCATGGCTATCTGCTACAGGGACCACCCATCGCATTAGAGTCAGCCTTCATGTGTATGTGCCACTTCTGCTTCCGCTGCCGACGACCAGCCTGTCCCGATTGCTGGGACCACGTCCACGGAATATGTGGAGCCTGTGTACAAGAAGCTCGACTGCCATTTCGCACGCAGGCAGCTCCACTCAGCGGCGTATTGTTCGCCCCATCGCGCCAAGAACAGCAGAGACGCGAACAAAGCGAGTCTGCTCCACTTATCCTCATGCAGCCTGGTCTTTTCCAGAAAACCTTTCCCCCGGCCATAGACGAAGTTGCAACCATTCCAGAAATACCATCCGCAAGGCAAGCTTTTACAGGGAGAACAGCCAAGCAACGTATAACTAAGCCAGAGCCACCGATTACAGCATCTTCTTATCAACATCCATCCAACATGACAGCACAAAAAACTGTTTCTACCCCAACTGAAAGACAGCGCATATATATTGATGAACTTGAAACGCGACCGCCAAAGGACAATCGTTCCCGCCGACAATTAGGATACGCTTTGAGGATCACCCTCTTCGCCCTGCTCATCATTGTGCTCTTCTTCATCAGCGCAGCTTGTATCTCCACCGACATGAATGCGCTGATTGATGCCACATTACACATTGACATTCGTGGAGAGATAGCGTATCTTTGGGCATTGATCACTCATTTGTATTAATGCAAACCATAAAGAAAGGGTGGGTAATGTCGCAATGGAACAAGATGTCCTAGTCGATGGCTACAACGTCATCAAAAATCATTTGATGTTTCAGGTAATGGAAGGGAAAAACCTTGCCAGAGCACGTGATCTCCTCATCCAACAACTAAAAAACCGCTTTCGTTTTACCGACCATCGTGTTATTGTCGTCTTCGATGGTACTGGAGCAGAGGAGCAGGTAAGCCATCAGGATCATATTCGTATCGTCTTTTCACGCTATGGCGAAAGTGCAGATAGCGTTATCATCCGCTTGGCTAGCCAGGCTAGGTTGGCAGGCCGCAAAGTAGAAATGTATAGTAATGATGGAGAAATCAAACATCATGTGGCAGAACAAGGTGGCACAGTACGCACAACTGAACAGCTAACCCGACAGTTAAATGTCGCCCCCACAGACCTAATTCGACGTGTGAAGCATCGCCAAGCCATGAAAAGTCAGTATGGATTAGATCCACGCCATAAAGCAGTAGATGAAGAGCCAGATCCAGCGCCAGTACGCGAGAAAAAAAGGAAGAAGAAAACAGGACGCCACTTCAAGTAGGTCCCAGACGCATAAAGCGCACTGGGACCAGATAAGAAACCATCCCTATTTGCGCAGGACAGAGGAGACTTCCTCAACCTTTTCAACCACAGTCTCCGATGCGCACGAAGACGAACGAGGTGCAGTTGTACTGGGCGTGAAAGCCGATGTTTTTCCAAAGCGCGTCTTCAGAACGTACAGGAAACCCTCAAAGAAGATGAGCCCCGACATCTTGGATTTGCCGACACGCCGATCCATAAACACAATAGGCGTCTCAACAATCTTGAAGCCACTTTTTGAGACGCGATATGTCATCTCTACCTGAAACCCATAACCCTGTGTATGAATTGAGGGCAGATCAAGGTTTTCCAGCACTTCTCGACGATAACAGCGAAACCCTGCGGTACAATCATGAATTGGTAGATTCAGCAGTAGACGCGCGTACAGGTTGCCACCACTACTGATGAAACGACGTAACAACGACCAGTTTGGCGTATCGCCGCCAGGAATATAACGTGAGCCAATCACAAGGTCGGCATCTTCAATCTTCTTGAGAAAATCCGGCAGATAGCGCGGATCATGCGAAAAATCGGCATCCATCTCAAAAGCTGCATCATAACCCCGCTCGACCGCATATTTGAACCCTGCAATATAGGCAGTCCCCAGACCAAGCTTGCCAGCACGATGCATCACGTGTACATGAGCATTCTGCTCACACATTTCGTCAGCTAGTTTGCCAGTGCCATCAGGTGAGTTATCATCTACAATCAACACATCAGTCCCAGGTACATATGAGAATATAGCATCCAGAAGCGGGCGCAAATTCTCAATTTCGTTATAGGTTGGAATAATAATTAATGTCTTCATATAGTCTTCTCTCCAGTATTTGCCGATGCCGACGCTGTCTCTTTAGCCGATAGGCGTCCATCCATAGACGATATAGTAGTAGTTCTGTGCAGCAGTTCTTCCCAACCGCTCTCCCCTATGATTGAGACATCAACGCGCTGTATAGAGCGGAACCATATTACTGCACCAACACCAATAAACAGACCAAACCAGAGGGTGCACAGACGAATGAGTAGTGTAGCTGCTCCCCCTAATGTAGCCGATGTTGATATCAGCAACCGTGTAAGCCCCAACATGCTTCCATCAGCAGTACCCAATCCTCCTGGCAGACCAGAGGCAGAGCCTATCAACGAAGATACTGCTAGAATAAACGTAGCTTTGATAAAAAGATCCATACCTCCAGGTACACCAAGGCCAGTATAGACAAAATATAAGGCAACACACTCTCCTGACCACGATATCACACCTATACAGATAGCAAGCAACAATGGCCGCCATTGTAGGAGCACATAGGAACTCTCATAGAATTCACGTAGCGGATGAGCAATCCGTGCCAAAACTGGTAAACGCTCCCCCAGAGTCAATAAAGAGAGAGCAAGCTTCCGATTTTGAATAACGATAATACCAGCTAAACCGACAAGAAGCAGGATCAGTAATAACTCCCACCCAAAACGGTAAAGGGCGAGGCCGCTTGCCGCCAAACCAAGCATTGCAATACCATCAGTCAAGCGCTCAGCCACAATAATGGGCGAGCTGCGACTAATGGGGACACCAGTCGCCCGTTTAAGCAGGTAGGACTTCAGCAACTCACCTACTTTGCCAGGAGTAATAGCCATAGAGAGGCCAGAAAGAAAGATCAGAAGGCTTCTTCCCCAGGGTAGGGGTATGTTCAGCAGTTTTAGGTAATAATGCCACTTAATAAAACGCCAGCAATAGTTGAAAACGGTAAAACCAAGAATAACCGGCAAAAACTCCCAGGGAAAGCGAGCAAGAGCCGAAAGCAAGCGCGGCGCATCCGCATAAAGAGCAATGCCGATCGTTACTGCAAAAGCAACCACTAAAGAGAAAACTATCCCGATACGTATCTTACGTGTTAGCAAATACGAACTCCATCAGGCTGGTATAACATACAAAACAACAATGATGAGTATTGTACACAACAGGACGGTGACAAGCATGTGGCGGTCACGCAATAGGACCTCCTCCGGGCTTCCCCCCCCTTGACGCATGTACATGACATAAAGATAGCGGAAGACACCATAGAGTACCAGTGGCACGGTGACAATCAGATGACCATCGCCACTCGGACCCTGGAATGTATAGAGGCTGTAGGCCATAACAATTGCCGCTACCGTGATTGAGATCATCTGATTGAGTAACGGAATACTGTACTCTTTCAAGATTTGACGATGCTTGCTAGCGTCATCCTGGAGCAAGACTAGCTCATGACGCCGCTTGCTGAGCGCAAGGAAAAGGGCGAGCAGACACGTAACCATATACAGCCACGGGGAAATCGAGACTGGGATGACCACCGTACCAGCCAGGATACGCAAAACAAAACCGCTCGCAATAAGAAACACGTCTATTAAGACGATATGTTTTAAACGAATGCTATAAAAGACCATGAGCAACAGATACGTGGCAATAGTCAAGGCAAAGAGGAGATTTGCTCCACCAAATGGGGCGAAGAGAGCTTCTTGCCCGCGTGCCAGGGGTATCTGAAAAACCCAATACAGCAACCCACCACAAATGCATAACAATACCCCAACCATAGCAATAGCCCAGGATCTCGGTAGACGACCAGATGCCAATGGGCGTAATCGCTTCACAGGATGTCGCCGATCTTTCTCAAGATCCAAGAGATCATTTATCAGGTAGATGATACTTGAGGCGAAGCAGAAGGTTACGAATGCAAGCGTCGTCCGCTCAAAGGCGACCACGTTAAAGAGCCGTTGGGCAAAGACAAGACCAACAAAAACTGCGAAATTTTTTGTCCACTGCCGGGGGCGTAAAGCAGCCAACAGTGCTTTGAAACGACCTTTTATGCCTATAGAAGGCAGCGTAGTGGCTGCTACGACCGCCACTGGAAGCTCAGACACAGCGTCATCGGTCGTAGCCCCACCGCTTGGCCTATTGAACACTTTCTCCAAAAATGTCTAACCTCTTCAATATTTTTTAGGGTATCCTCATTGTTGCCTAATGTACCTCAGCGTACTTTTCAAACGTGCCACCCTTGGAATGAGTAACAAATATGCGACAAACAGGAGAGTTGTGCTAGTAAATGCGCCGTTTCAAATCAGCTACACGATGAATAGTAATCTTGTGCTTATCTGTACTAATAAACCGCCTCTCAGTGAAGTAACCTAGAACCTTGTTAACACTCTCACGCGATGCTCCCACCATAGAGGCGAGGTCATTTTGCGTCAGCCGTATATCGATACGGATGCCATCCCCAACTTGCACTCCATGGGTCTCTGCTAACTCCAAGAGTTTTTTAGCCACACGACCATAGACATCTAGGAAGATCAAGTCTTCAACCTGCTGATCAGTATTACGCAAACGTTTAGAGAGGACTTCTAGGACTTGAATAGCGATCTTGGGGTTATTCATGATCGCTTTATGAAAGTCGCTCCGCTGCAAGGTATAACATTCGACCTTTTCCAGCGTAATAGCGTCCGCCGAACGGCCTAAACCATCAAGCAGCGAAAGCTCTCCAAAGTAATCTCCCTTGCCAAAAACAGTGAGTGCAATCTCCTGCCCGTCAGGACTAACTAAGCAGATCTTGACTTTCCCCTCTTTAATAACATATAATACTTGTCCAGGATCGTCACGATGAAAGATGACTTCTCCCGAACGAAACGTACGTCGTTTAGCGACGCTGGCTAGCTCACGAATGTCGTCTTCAGCTAATCCAGCAAAAAGATGGACTTGCTTGAAGTAAGTAAGCTCGTTATCAGCCTCCATTGCATCTTTCCTTTACTAATACTAAACTTCTGGGCTAGTTACAGCCATCATAGCATAATAGGGCCATCTCACACAATCGTATAAACTCAACAATTAATCTAAGTAAGATACTCGCCCCATATGCTCTAGTGATTATTTTCTATTCTATGGTACTCTTGTGCTCAGTATGCTATAATAGCATAATATCAGAGTGGACAACTCGGAATTAGCTCTTATCTCTACATTGTCAAACTACGAAAAGGAGAGCAGCAGACGAGAAGCTCTTTCGATGCTGCTAAGGATAAGATATGCCGGAAATGATTACTGCCGACATGATTATTCATGATGTTGTGACGAATCATCCTGCGACGGTGAAGGTCTTCCACGGTCATGGCCTTCCCTGTACAGCTTGTGCTGTCGGTGCACGTGAAAGTGTAACAGGTGGTGCCCGCACCCATCATTTTACACCAGAAAAACTAGAACTACTATTGAAAGATTTAAATGCCGCCGCACGAGGTGAACCAATTTCTGTTGCTCCTCAACGTGCTCCTGCTGGAAGAGGTATCCCTCTGACCATGGCTGGCGGTGATCCCGGACGTAAAATTAAACAAGTCATTGCCATTATGAGCGGTAAAGGTGGCGTGGGTAAATCGCTGGTGACAGGTCTGCTTGCCGTCTCTCTGCGCCGCCAGGGTCAGCGCGTGGGGATTTTGGATGGGGATATTACTGGTCCCAGTATCGCACGCATGTTTGGTACCAAAGGCCAGCCCGCTAAGTCCGCCAATGGCGGTATTGAGCCACTTACCAGCAAGAGTGGCATCAAAATTATGTCCATGAACATGTTCCTTGAGCACGAGAGCGATCCCGTTATCTGGCGCGGACCCATGATATCGGGGGCTATCAAGCAATTCTATAGTGATGTAGATTGGGAAGCATTAGATTACTTGTTGGTAGACTTGCCACCAGGAACGTCGGATGCTCCCATGACTGTTATGCAGTCCCTGCCGGTCGATGGCATCATTATTGTCTCATCACCACAGATGTTGGCAACGATGATTGTGATGAAGTGCATCAATATGGTGCGCCAACTCAAAGGTATTATCGTTGGTGTTGTCGAAAATATGTCCTACTTCGAGACACCTAATGGCGAGCGCTATGAGATCTTTGGTCCAAGTAATGGCACCGAGCTAGTAGCGATGACTGGCGCACCCTTGCTAGGACAGTTGCCCATTGATCCTATGCTGACGACATTATGTGATGCCGGTCGCGTCGAAGAGTACTATGCTGAGGCGTATGAATCGTTAGCCGCAAATTTCGTCAGCACTCTGAAGATCAAGCGGTAAAAATTCTCCAGCGCGAACCATATATGCACACCGACGGTCGTAACGTGGGAACCAACGCGTGGTGTGGCCGAGAGCAATGGCCCCCCTCCCCCCCTTTTTGACAATATGGAAGAAATATGCTAGCTTTGTATAGATAGCTATCGCAAGTCATCCATCAGCTTCTAAAAAGAGACATAGAAATAGAAGATGATAGGAGCCATAAACATAGTAATAGTAGACAAAAAAAGGAGTGAGTCTATGTGGCCATTCGATCAAAATAACCAGCAAACCTATCAGCAATACGCTCAGGCATACGATACAGGCGATTTTGGTGACTTAAACCATCATCAGTCATTGGGTCATGTACAGCAATTTATGCAAAGTGCGCCTCCTGATATCCAACAGCAAGTCTTTCAGCAGCATTTTTCAGACATGCCGTATGAGCAGCGGGAGGCGATCGCTCAGCAGTTACCCCCTCAATATGGGGCCAATCCCAATGATCCATTCTCTCTGGCACAGAGCTTTTTGAGAATAGGTCAGGACGGACAGCACCATCTGCTCAGAGGTATTTTTAGCCATCCTTTGCTCCTCGGTGGTGCAGTCGGGCTTGCCGCTCTTGTCGCTAAGCATGTCCTGGCACGTCACCAGAAAAATGCGTATGGGGGACAGCAGCAGCAACAGTATGGCAACAACCCCGGCTACCAACAAGAGCAGTATCTTCAAGAAGAAGTCAACGAGCTACGCCGTGAAGAACAGGAGTTGCGCCGTGAACTAGACGAAGAACGCGGCCAGGAGCGCCATCGTCATCATGGCCATCGCAACGACTGGTAAGCCAACGTCTACCAACGTCTATTAAGATACCTAATCATAGGCATCGTTTTGCCAATACATGAAGCGGGCAGGTCAAAGATCTTTGCCCTCCCGCTCACTCTTTATCACCACTACACATTGGAAAATGATATGATACCGTCGTATACATAATAGAGAGGAAAAATTGGCCTAGCACAAGTTTTATGAGGAGTAATGCCAGAGATGAAGAACATTTCCTGGAGCATTTTTATTACCGGCTTTCTACTTGCGATTACCATCGGCTATGGAGGACTGTTTTTCCCTATCCTGCTCATGACTATCGCAATTAACTCGCTGGTACGATCCTGGATGACAGGGGATAGAGAAAAGAAATTTAAGAGTCTCAGCGGTTTTATCTGGTGGATGACATTCGCACTCTGTTTCGCCACCGGCAACTGGCTGTTGCTCCTGCTTGGCGCTATCCTGTCTACCCTCTTCCATGCCACACGCGATCAAATCATGGCTACTATCAACGGCTGGGATACGCCAAAAATTCGTGTGCACTATCCCGTTTATCCGCTCTTACCCCCTTCACAGACAGAAGCTCCTTACATCCCTTACGAACAGGGCTACCAGCCATTGTACCCTGCCCACAACACTGAACACAGCGAGTTGCCCCCTGCTGAGACTACACCAGCTCAGGCAGAGCAATATGAGCAACCGCAAGCTCTTTACCCTCAGCAGATGCCGCCCCAATAGCAAGAATTAATTAAGATGGCTCGGCTTCTTCAACCTCTAGATCGACTGCGACGGGCAACGCATCTCTATACCAATCAGTCAGGTCCTCTTCATCTGTTGAGGGATATTTTGCAGCAATCAATTGACGCGCTACCGCATCCTCTTCGGCATCTCTGACTGAGCGAGCTAGCCCTTGAAACACGCTATCTTTGATCCTTACGGTGACACGCGGTTGACTGCGCGAGTTTCTCACCCAGTCTGCGCGGTCAAGCCCACCAGAAAGCATATAGAGTGTGTCACCTCTGAGCGCGAACCAGATTTCGATAGTGTGCGGACGACCAGAAATGCGCCCTCTAGTGGTCATATAACAGAAATCTTCAGTAGCCAATTCACGTAGATCAGTAGTCATGTATCTACCTCTCTTCTAGAGAAAAGTCCTGTGCTTGACTTAACAGCTCAGTCTATTTAAATAAGATGAGCTTTATTTATTTCCTCCTTCAATGCTCGTAGTGTTCTGTTTTTATCCATAAGCGATGAAATGTAGGTGCTCCACACAGCTTGCTGACCAAGCTTCTCGTAGAGATCGTGTGCCTTCTTCAGGTAATCGCACGCTTGGCGATAGCTCTCACGAGATCTTCCTGTAATCAGATGCTCGGCATAGCGCTGATATAAGTCTATAGCGGCAAGGGGACGCTTCTCTTCCGCAACTCTGGCAATATCATGTATAAGATTGTGTCCATTATAATAATAGCTCAATCGCGGTTTAGCACGATACAACTCTAATGCGCGGTCTACATCATCTTCATCAAGAGCAATAGCAATCAGGAGACCAGTACTGTCCTGTTTATTCAGGAAGGCTAATAATTCTTCTCGCACGGTATCCCAGGACTGAAGTTGGCTGGCGATGAGACGTATATTCTGGTATTCGCGCAAATCTGGACGGTTACGGAATATTTTATTGGCAAACTTCAATGCTTCGTGATAATTTTTGTGTGCACTGTACTGCTCTGTCAACCACTCCCAAATGCGCGTATCCGTCGTCTTTTCCGCTCGGTCACGCATAATACGCTCGGCAGCATCCCACAGATCAGACGCCAGGAACAGTTTCATTAACGCTAGCAAGTTATAGTCGCTTACGGTTGACGCAGCTTTAATAGCGTCATCAACTCTTCCCAAAGAGAGCAGGCGCTCCACCATATCATGGATAAGCCCTGTTTCAGAGCAAAGACGCAGATATTCATCATCATCAACCTCATTACCCTTCAGTTCCAACAACAATTTTCCATAACACTTCTTCTGAAAGTTGCTGGCAGTAGCAGCTAACTCCTGTAGTAGCCACCAAACAACCTTCTTGCGTTCCTCAGCGGTAGCCTGTTCTACTATGACAGCAGGAGCTTCTTCAGCAAAACCAATCCCCCCCTCTTTGATGTCGTAGATGTAGGTGGAGAAGAGGAGCGCCAGCATCTTTTCGCGCAATACATGGTCATCCTGCACTTGAGCAAGGCAAGTGGAAAGAGCGTCTACGCAATCGGCAATGACGACATGCAGATCCCCTTCACCCTCGCGATACTGTTCATCCTCTTCCATAATTCCTTGCATAACAGTATCATAGATGATGAAAGCGTCCGCATAGCGTTGTTGTTCAGCCAGTTGGTCTCCTGCGGTTACCATATGAGAGAGGTCTCGTGCGACTTTCTCGTCGGCTCCCCAGCCATAGCCACCCCGCCGAAATGCCTTCTCGACCTGACGGCGATAAGCTTCTGGGTCAACGCTGTTGGACGGCTCGCTTAGAGGAATGAGCAGATCTTCCAAATCAGGATAACGCTGCATCATCGACTTGATGATAGCAATCAACTTGGCCTTACAACAAAGCGCTCTGGCTTATGTAGCCACGTTAACAGTACGGCCACCACATGCTTACAAGATCCACCAAGGGGGCAGGTACAATCGGTGACATCGACCCCCTCCTCATCAAAGGTAATGGTGATGTGGTACATCTCACCACCCAGGCACTGGGCGAGTAGCTCATTTCCCCGTTGCCGCTCATTACTGACAAGCCCCTCATCGAAGTAGCCTTCGCCGCGTTTAAAACTTTGCTCGCTAACGAGCCTGCGAATATCACGCTCGCTAAGAGACGGAATAGCTCCCATAGAAATCTCCTCTTGTCCTCAACACTTTGTTTGGTATCTTCAATAGTACCACATATACGGCCAAAACCAGCTTAAAAATTCTTATATAGTACCCTCTATCTAATCGTTTATTTTTCAGAGCTGGTCACACAACCCGACACAAAATTCTCTACTGATGCCAAGACTAGACAGATGTGTTATTATGCTAGTAAAGTAGTGCAGGCACTACATACAGTTAAGAGCAATGGAAAACTTGGCTCTGTTTATCAATACAGTTAAATAAATGTATAAGCAAAGAGGTCGATATGACAAGCAATAACCAATCTATCGCACAACCACTTCGTGTAGTCATTCTTACGGCACTTCCATTAGAATATGACGCAGTACGCGCCCATCTTAGTAATCTACAAGAAGAAGTACATAGTACTGGAACTATCTATGAAAAAGGAACATTTGGCGTATCAGGATGCCAGTGGCAAGTCTGTATTGCAGAGGTTGGAGCTGGTAATCAAGGAGCGGCCATCGAAACAGAGCGCGCGATTGAACACTTTAAACCTCACTATGTGCTCTTTGTTGGCGTAGCTGGTGGCATCAAGGATGTGGCTATTGGGGATGTTGTGTGTGCGACAAAAGTCTACGGTTATGAATCAGGCAAAGCCGAGCAAATATTTCTTACTAGACCCGTTGTATGGAGTGCAACACATACCATGGAGCAACGCGCCAAGGCAGAAGCCAGGAAACAGAGCTGGCTAGAGCGACTACGTCAACTTGGCTACCCTGTTCCAGAACCAGCGCCACGAGTAATCGTCGCCCCTATTGCTGCGGGAGAGAAAGTCGTAGCATCAAAGGATGCAGATGCCTATCATCTTATCAGAAGAAGCTATAATGATGCAGTTGCCGTAGAAATGGAAGCGGTTGGGTTCCTGCAAGCAGGCCATACACACCAAGAGGTCCATATACTTGTCATCCGAGGAATTTCTGATCTCATTGAGGGGAAAGATTCATCAGCAGATCAGCAGCATCAACCCATGGCAGCACGCCATGCCAGCGCATTTGCCTTCGAGATACTCGCTAAACTTACCCCTGCACGACCAATCCCTACTCCTGTAGAGCCGACAATTACTTCAGCACCAACCAATAATACCAATACTCATGCAGATAAGGAGCAGCAGATGCCTACATCTTCAAATAAACCAACAGATACTTTTGAAGTTTTCTACTCTTTCACTCATGAAGACAGAAGTTACGCCGATAAATTACACAAACATCTTATTCTGCTTAAACGAGAAGGTCTCATCACCGAATCGTTTGCTGGCGAAATCACTCTAGGCGGAGATACCAACAAGGTGAAGCCTCTTGACACAGCCGACATCATTTTTCTCTTAATAAGTGAGGATTTTTTAGTTTCCGAAGAAACCTACGATGTTCAAATGCAGCGAGCCATGGCAAGGCATAGAAATGGGCAACTACAGGCGCTACCACGAGACAAGAAGCCCATCAGTTCATTTCGAGATATGGATGAAGCATTCGCCGGAATTGCCAGAGAGATTAGAGCCGCCATCAAAAAGATCAAGGGAAAATAAGGTTCTTGAATTATGAAGCAGGGTATGGCCGCGGCCATACCCTGCTTCATAATTCAAGAACCTTATTTTCCAACTGCATTTGACAGTGCTCACCTACAGCAGGTATTATTGTTATGGAGAGATAAAGCCATCATTCAAGAAGCCAGGCTTTATTATCGTCTGTGTGTGAGAAAATAAGCTTAACAGTTTTTAACGGGCATATCCCTTTACCTAAGAAGTTCCTGTATATATGTACTGTAGCTGTTAACTAGACCCAATGGTGTGTTATCTGCATGAATATATTGCATACGCCCTTATTCGCAACGGAGACACCGAGAAGGACTGGCGCAGGCTTTCATAATGTTGGGAGTGGAGTCCTACGTGCTTCAAACACTGAAACGGTGAGAAAAGTAGAGCGTTTCTACGGCCAACGTTGCGGTCATCTCCCCCTGGATGCCCAAGATGTGTGTATCCTTGTTGAGGTACCAACACGAGCCATCACATCCCAGATGGCATACTTAAGCCAACTCTTTGGTAAAGTCATCACAGCACGAACATTTGAAGACTTTACGCCCCCACAACCAAACGTAGCAGAACAAGATCTTCCCCTAGTCGTACCATACATCAATGTGCCTGAAACCGAACAACTTATTCATCTCAAGCTAGGTGCAGAATCCTGGGGAGTGCCGGGAAAGATGACGGATTGCTTGAAAAACAAAGCCGATTTTTATGTGTTGATTGACGAGTTAGGAATGGAGGGCTTTTGCACACCTGATTATCTTATCTCCACGTTCGATACTGCCGTCCAAGATGCGCAAACCGTCTTGGGTCAAGCCGAAGAGGTGTATGCACAGGCAGCTCTAGCACCGTATTACCCTCTTGGTGTCGTCATGCGTGCTGCCGAGTCCGATGGAAACTATGGGAGTAGCATCGTCTATGAACGCAATAATGGCATTATCGTTGTCCAAGATGGTGATGCTGAGCATATACAAACATACACGCAATGGCAGGCAGCATTGACAGCTGCACAAACGGCTCTGGCAACGACCGTCAATCCGCAAAGAGAAAATCGTGTAGTGATCAGCCGTTATGTTGATATCGTAGACTCACCCGGCATGTCAGTAGTACTCATGAACGGAGATGTGATATCTCTAGGATGGAACGGTCAACTCCAAAAAGAGGGCAGTAAAGCTTGTGTTGGTACAAGTACTTACAGACCAAAGAATGAGTACATGCAACATGTACAAGCGCAGTATGAGGAATTCACTGCCAACTCCTTCGAGGCTTTCTTGCGCAAAGTAACCGCATACTGCAATCTGGATTTCAACACCGTTCGTGGCGTTGCTAATGTAGACATGATGTTTCCTGGAGCATTGGAACGACAACTACAGCAACATCGTAAACAACCGATGGTGCCCTATCTGGCCGAATGTAATCCACGCTGGACAAATTATACCGATGCCATTATGACACTGTTAGGAGCGAACCGGCGTACACAAACAATTTATAACATGCAACTCACCATTCACGAGGGGATCTCGACTGTAGATAAATACCCATTTCCCATGCATATTGATCCGTGGGTTGTTCGGGAACAAATTCTGGATAGAGATACCGCCCTACAGCGCGAGGACGCCCGCATTATCTGCCGCATGGCAACAAATCCACTAGGCATCATCTTTGCTGGCAACATCGAACGCGCCCAACAAGAAATTGACGCTATTATTGCCAGGTTGGCAACCTATAAGCACTTCTGATATCATTAGAACTCTCTACCCTTCTGGATCAGCACCCTTTAGAGGGGGTGCTGCATCCCATGTATCTCCGTTGTAGCGCATAGCCATTAGTCAGCAAAGTACTATCCTGTTACGATTTCTATCACCCTTCGTTATAGTATGTAGGACAGCAGGAGTGATACCTGATCTTGTCCATCAATGTTGTAACATGAATTTTGGCTAGTTATTTAGTAGTGCGTTTGTTTTAACGTAGTGCTTTTCGTAGTATGGAATTTGTAGTTCAACGTTCTTAAATACGCATTTCCAGGGGAGCTTGGTTTTTATCGAGTCTCCCCTTTTTGATGGCTTGTCGCTCTCAGTGAGTAAGGCACCCCTGACATAAGAGTTCCATCTTTCCTAATTGATTGTCTGCGGTCACTGGCTTATGGTATACTATGCGGGGTAATACTTATGAACCAGTGGGAACAAAACATGATCCAACTGTGTTTCTTATGGTGCTAGCACTGTGTCTCACAGTAACTGTAGAGGTAAAATAAGGCGAAAGGGGACTTGTACTCATGCCAAAAAAGGGTGAACTTTCAAAGACAGCGCGCGCCTCGCTCGCTAACAAAGAACAGCTCAACCATATGACTTCGCGCGTTTGCGAATCCTGCGGCGAAGGCATTCTGCTCCAAGAACTTCAGCCCGTACGCATTGTGGGCGTCGGTATGAAATATTATCACAAGAAGCATTATCAATTGCAGTAATTGCCGCGTAAAAATTGCACTCATGTTGATGAACAAGCCCCGTTTCTATGGGGCTTGCTTATTTTTTGTTGTTCTCTCAAGCTCTAACAATCCTCTCATAAGATGGCACAACCGGCACAATTTGTAAACACGTTTTGAAAGGTAATATTAGCATGATCCAATCAACAGAGCAAGCAATAACTGAAACAACAAATACTGATGATATACATATGACAAATCCTACCGCGCGTACCATCACCGTTGCCTTCCAGGGCGAACGTGGAGCCTTTGGCGATGAAGCAGTACAGATTTACTTTGCAAAAGATCCAGATGTGACGCCAGAACCGATTCCTTATCGCGGTTTCGCTGATGTCTTCCGTGCCGTTGCTGCTGGTGAGGTTGATTATGGCCTGGTACCGGTAGAGAATTCGCAGGCTGGCAGTATTAATGATACCTATGATCTACTCAGACAACACGATTTATTTGTGATTGGTGAGATCGCTCACCCGGTCAATCACTGCTTGCTCTGCCTGCCCGGTCAGCAATTGCATGATATTAAACGCGTCATTTCACATCCGCAGGCGCTGGCCCAGAGTGACATTTTCTTACGCGAACTCGGTGCTGAAATTGTCGCAACCTATGATACTGCTGGTAGCGCAAAGATGATCCGCGAAGAGCATATGGAGGGGGTTGCAGCTGTCGCAGGTACTGGCGCAGCTGAGTTGTATCAGCTCACCATTTTGGCTTGCGCTATCCAGACTATTAAGGATAACTACACGCGCTTTATCGCTCTGGGACGCGAATCGGTGATACGCCGCGCGGGAAATGCGAAGACGATGCTGGTCATGGCCACGGCCCATCAACCCGGCTCGCTCTATCAGTGCCTGGGCATACTCGCTACAAACAAGATCAATCTGCTTAAGTTGGAATCACGCCCTTCACGACAACGCCCCTGGGAATACGTTTTCTACCTCGACTTGGAGGGCCACCGCGATGATCCAGCAGTACGTAGCGCGCTCGCTGATCTAGCTGTGCATACGACATTCTGTAAGGTGCTCGGTTCTTTTAGCAGAAGCATATAGCAAGAGCGGTAAAGGGTGGCATGTGAACGGCCAAAAAAGCTAGTTGTGATCATTGTTAGTTCCCATAAGTAATAACCATCGGGGCAGGCATCATGGAAAGCACCTCCTGGGGCGTCATCAATCTTGTCTTCGCCTCTATATGGTAAAACAATTTGAAGCCGCCATATTGAAAGTTTTCGTAGCGTAGCATGTCTTTCTTCACCCATTCGCTGTACTGTCGTACTTTATCCTCACGATCGCCAGGATAGCCTCCAACACTATCGACGTGGATAACTACATCAACACGCTTGTCAAACAGAATGTTCCGTTTATCGGCAATCTCGGCCTGTACAGCATTATAGGGATTGGCTAGGCCATCTCCATCCGAGCGGTACTGATGGATAATCAGGGTTTTACGCGGTACATGATAGAGCTGAGGAATGCTAGCAACGGCCTCAATAATGGGATTTAAATCTGCTGCACGTACGTTGCTCAGATTGATACCGGGAATGCCATCACGGCGTGGGAACATCCATTCGGGATCGATCGCCATGTGCACGAAGCTATAGCGTTGCAGGTAGGGTATGAAGGCATTGACCTCCTTCATCACAGGTGCCTGCCCAATATTGAGATCGAGGAAGAGCAGTAGCCCATGCGCTTGACAGAAATCAATGTAACTTTGGATGGTGTTGCTGTCAACGTGGTGGCTGTAAGTATTATCTGGTCCTGGAGAGCTGTCTGGTACACTCACGACCAGGTCAATACCAAGCTTGACCGGATGTGCTGGATCGAGCTTTTCATAAATGGCTCCTTGCTCTTTGAGCTTGGCCAGCATGACATTATCGATTTCAAATGCAGGCCCGGTAGGCTCTGCGTGGGGTACACCATAGAAGGCGATAACACGATTGGTGGGCAGGATGGCTCCAATATTGGGATCGAAAATCGGTGCAGGAGTCGCCTTCAGCGCGGTGGCTCCTTTTTTGGCTGGATGAACGGGCGAGGCAGGTGAAAACAGCATTACTATTACTAATAGTGCTGAGATTATCAAGAATATAGAGAAAATGAGCCAATTTCTCTTCAATGAATGGTTGTGCATGGTATATTTTATATTATGTGCTAATCTAGACATGTGCTTATGACCTTTCCGTATATCAGCTTATGGTCAATAAAAGTATCTTAAACAGCGTATGATCGATTTGGCGCTAATCTGACCATCAGAAAATCC
>VBJK01000500.1 GCA_005879655.1 Chloroflexota bacterium
CTCTTTCTGCCATATTTGTTGCTACTGGTGGTCTCTTACTGATACTGGTCTTTATTATGTCGCTGGGGCTTCCTTCTCCTCAGGCAAATATCATCGGCCAAGTCAGCTTACCGCATCACACACTGGCTACGCCAAGCCTCGCCACACCAGCTTCTACGCCAACGCCCGCTAGCACACCCGTCAGCCAGTACCCAGGCCAACTATACATTGACAATGTACAGATGGCAAGTTCTGTCAATACTATGACAGCAGTACCTATACAGGTGACAACGCATTTTAAGGTGAAGCAGAAGGTATTCGTGACGTTCACGTTACACCCAGGCAAGAGTGGCGCAGTCTGTCTCTTCTGGTATACAAACGACCAACCATTTACACACTATGTGTTCGCTGTCGATGGTATAGCGACGCCAGCATGGTCCTATGCATCTGTCCCCCAGATAGGCCCTAGCTATGTCGAAATCTATTGGGCCAGTAATACCACATGTGCAGATAAGCTACTAGCACAGCGGGCGGATTTTGTTGTGGGCGAGTGAATAACAAAGCAGGAGAAAGGGTGAAATATTTTATCTATACAGACCTATACAATCATGGTATACTAGGCAAGTCGTTTAGTAAGCGGCTTACAGCTATGTCACAGTTGGCAAATTAATAAAAAATATTGATCTTATTATCTTTTTTCATCCATTGTCAGTGTACTAGCATCCAGGAGGTCTTATTCTTATGAATTGTCGTTCATGTGGTGTACCTCTTACGGCAGGCACTACCTTTTGCACTTCATGTGGTGCACCGACTGCCTATAATACAGCGGAACAGAGCGCGTCACCGTATGCTTCACCAGTTCCTACCCCTCCTCCATATCAATCGGCATCTCCCACACCAATGGCCCAGACTGCTTATGGAGCACCTTCAGATCCTTACGGTGCGCCACCACCGCCGCAAGGCGCTTATAATGCACCGAATCCCTATAATATACCGCCAGCCCCGGAGGCTGCCGGGGCATATGGCTTTCCACCTGCTGGCCAGCCACCCTACGGTGCATCCGGCCCCAATACACCACCACCTTACGGCTATGGTGCTCCCCAGGGTGCGCCCGTCGGCTATGCGCAAGCGGGACGATTGGTGGTCTCATCCTGCTCTGCATCATCTCTTTCGTCGCATTGGCCATCATCGGCAAGAGTGTAAGTTCAACGGCCATTAAGGGTACACCTTCCGGCAATACCATCGATCCTGCGGCGGCGGCGATCATTTCTAATGCCCAGACGGCAACCGGCATCAATCAAGATACAGCAGAGCCAACAGGCATTACTTCCACTTTTACCACGCACCAGAAGCTATATCTGATCTTCAGCGTCCGATCTCATGGTCAGGATGGCTATATGGAGGTCAAATGGTATCAGAACAATCAATTACAGGCCACCTCAGCAGTAACACCGCATCATGCACAATATGATGTGGCCTATTTCCAGCACAGCTACAGTACAGCTGGCGATGCATATGCTGAAGTATATTGGTGTACTCAAATGTCTTGTAGCGATGCAAGACTGGCTCAGGTAGCACATTTTACGATTACCTCGACTAGCCTTGTGCCTTCACATGACGGTCTTGTGTTGTCTGACGCTGATCGGCGCACAGTCTAAAGCGCGAACTTAAGCGGGGGTCCAGGGGGCGCTAGCCTCCCTGGCGGGGTTTGGGGTGTCCCCAAAGACACCTTTTCTTCACTGCTGCCGCCGGAGGCGGCAAGCGCACACGAGTTCAGAATACACGCCAGAACGAAGCTCGTCGTGCCGCCTTCTTGCGCAGTTTGTCCACCCTCTCCTCCTCGGCAGGACACCAGCGCGCCGTGCCACAATAAGGGCACAGAGGAAAGAGTTCATAAGGGGGACACAAACCGCCCTTCTTGGCCAGCGCACCTTTTCCATAGGTATACGTGCCAATGGCATAGCGAATCTGTTCACTCTCGAAAACTGCACGACAATGGATGCAACGCAACAGCAGATACTCAGGCCAGTCAGCAGCAAAACATTGAGGACACACGAGAGGGAGTGTCTTTTTTGCCGACTGCTCACGATACGCAATGCGCCAGCGATGACGACAACGATGACAATAATACTCCTGCAACCTATTTTCAGGAGCGACGCCACGCAACATGCCTTGTTCTAGCAGCGTATGCGCCTCCGCTGACGATAATTGATAGGCCATATCAACCAGATTAACAGACACAGGCTGATCAATACGCAACACAGGAAAGGCATAATGGCGTTGACGATCTCTGCGGGCAGAGGGTGTTACTTCTGCGTGCCCATTTTTTGCTGTACCTGAAACGCCAGCTGACCCGGCTTCTTTTTTGCGAGTCGCAGGTAACTCGCCATGCAAGATGCGCATATGTTCACTATATTGCAGGTCATATTTTTTGCGCGCAATAGGATCATTCAATGTCTGATACGCGACCAAGAGCACCCGCATGCGCTCATGGGCATCCTCGCCCTTATACACGTCAGGGTGATATTGTAATGCCAGCTTTTTAAAGGCGGCTTTAATCGCTGCGGGCTGTGCATCTTTAGCAACACCAAGCAGAGCGTAATAATCAGTAAAAGCGTCCATCGATTATTCCATCACATAAAGCAGGTTAGGGATGTCAGGCTCATATCTTGCTTGCCAGTAGGCAATTTTTCATGATTCAACATCCTATTTGGATAGACGAACGAAGAGGTAGAAAGTTAGATTTATCTTCTCAGAAGTGTACGCCTATTTTCTTCTCGCCTGTTCTGAACACCCAAGATCTTAGGTCTAAGGAATGTTAACTAGTTGATATTATTGTTTAGTTATGATAAATTATCTTAACATTTAAATTCCTGAGATGAGAGAGAGCTTATGGCCGTAAATGCAGATAAGACTAACATATGGAAGGCTGACATTGCACAGTCAGTAGATATGTATAATGATTGGTTTGTAAATTTTGCACCGAAAGTCTATAGAGAAACGCGTCGCCGAACAACAGAGGACGTTGAGAATGCACTGAAATGGACGACTAATCTAACCAATATTGAGCCAATGCTTTTACGCCAATTTCCTGAAATTTTGCCAATGCTTCGCATGACAACCGCACCACCAATTGCACGTGACCGCCTTGTGGGTCTTGCTAGAGTTTCAAAAAATCTTGTTGAAAACATGGAGATAGACAAACGGCTACCTCCCAAAATGAGTTCAGTCCTCATAGAAGCTGAGCTTAAAAAAATTGGTCAGATAATTGTACGATTAGCAGATAGGGATTTATTCCCTTGGTTAGAAGATAACCATCTGCCAAGTGAAAAAGAACTTTATCGAGCTGCCACCATTGTTGCTGATCGCTTATGTGGTGCGGCAACAGATCCTATTATTCGTAATGCACAAGAGCAAAGACAGCTAAAAGCAATAAGTGGGTGGCTAAATCAGAGGGGGTATAAACAAGTTTCAGGCGGGAATGACTCATCAGTGAGTGATATGCAGCTTGGAACATATTCATTTCGGCGTAACGTCCCAGTAACGATGGAGAATGAAAGAATTGTCAAGATCCCCATTGATACTGTTATTATGCCTCTAAGTGCTTATCCTAGTGAATTTCCTCTCTTAATTGAGGCAAAATCAGCAGGAGATTTCACTAATACTAATAAAAGAAGAAAAGAGGAAGCTGCTAAGTATTTTCAACTAAAAAGGACTTACTGCGAGAGAATACGCTTTGTTTTATTTTTGTGTGGTTATTTTGATGCCGGATATTTAGGCTATGAAGCGTCAGAGGGCATTGACTGGGTTTGGGAACACCGTATAGACGATCTTACGAAATTTGGAGTATGAAACATGATTGAATTAGATATATTAGAATCTCAACGATTAGAAATACAGCATAAAATCGACATAACAAAAACCCAGGATGAGCGCAACAAATTAGGCCAGTTTGCTACACCAACACAACTAGCATTAGATATCACAGAGTATGCGAACTCTTTCATCATCCAAGATACAACATTGCGCTTTCTTGACCCCGCATTTGGTACAGGCTCATTCTTCTCTGCATTACGAACAAGTTTTTCCCCTTCACGGATCAGTGCGGTCACGGGATATGAGATCGATCCTGTCTATGGCGATGCAGCAGTTGCATTGTGGAAAGACGAACGGTTAAAGGTACATATTGCCGACTTTACAAAAGCCACACCACCAGCAGCAGACGAGAACAAGGCCAACTTACTCATTTGCAACCCTCCCTATGTCCGGCACCACTATCTCTCCAAAGCAGAAAAACAACGTCTGCAAAAAAAAGGAGAACAGATTACAGGTGTTAAACTTGGCGAACAAACAGGACTTTATGGTCACTTTCTTCTTATCTCGCATGCATGGATGGCTCATAGCGCTTTAGCAGGATGGCTAATCCCTAGTGAGTTTATGGATGTGAGATATGGACAACAAATAAAGCAATACTTGTTGAAAAAGGTAACGCTCCTTCATATTCATTGCTTTAAGCAAGATCATGTACAGTTTAATGACGCATTGGTCTCTTCATCTATTGTATGGTTCAAAAACGCCCCACCTCCCGTGAGTTATGATGTCGAATTTAGCTATGGTGGTACGTTGACAAGACCAGAAGCCCGCAAATTCATTAGAAATGATGAGTTAGCCGATAGTAAGAAATGGACAAAGATTTTTTCACGTCAAGAAGCTTCAGCTAGTAAGATTGAAGGGAGAGTACAGAAATATTACACTTTTGAAGAGTTTACTAGCATAAAAATAAAAATTGATTCAATTGACAGGAAATCACTAGCAGATTTTTTTAATGTTAAACGGGGACTAGCCACAGGGAACAATAACTTCTTTCTGCTCACTCAAGAATTGATAAAGAAGTATCAGCTTCCAATAGAGTTCATTAAGCCAGTCCTACCTAATCCTCGTTATTTGCTACTAGATGAAGTCCATGCAGATGATAAAGGCTACCCTCTTCTAGAAAGTAATCTCTTCCTACTAGATTGTCATCTTCCAGAAGAAGAAGTTAAAGCAAAATACACCTCACTCTGGCGTTATCTACAAATAGGGATAGAAACTGAGGTGCATAAGGGCTATATATGCAGTAATCGTCAGCCATGGTATACACAAGAAAAACGTCCTGCCTGTCTGTTTCTTTGTGCCTATATGGGACGAAAAAATGCTAAAAAGGACAAGCCCTTTCGCTTTCTACTGAACCACTCCAAGGCTACAGCCACAAATGCCTATCATATGTTATACCCCAGACCTTTCTTACAAAAGGCTTTAGAGCAGACTCCTGAAATTATTCAACCTCTATGGCAAGCTCTGTGTGCCATCCCATCAGAAATATTAGTAGATGAGGGCAGAGTTTATGGAGGTGGGTTGCACAAAATGGAGCCAAAAGAATTAGCGAACGTTCCTGCTGACACTGTTCTTGAGGTTTTACAGACTTATCGGTCAACCAATTGGTAAGCTAGAGAATAGCAGGGACCAGCTGTGCGTGTAAAGATTATAGTTGCACAATTTATTGCACCAGAGTTATAAGCAAAGAAAACAGGCAAATAAATTGTGCAACTCCTCTCCTTATACAAAAAATGACGTGCACCCGCTCTCATCGCTCCACAATCGGCTGCTGCGCCAGCTGCTGATGATGGGCCATCAGCTGGTGAAAATCCCCGTGATCGCTAGCAGGGTCCGTATGAATAAAAACTTCAGCGACCCCCTTAATACGATGGAATAAGCGATGGCGCACTTCCTCTGCAATCTCATGAGCCTTCTCTAGCGTCAAGTGAGGATCAACCTCTATATTTAACGAAATGTGTAATCTATGCCCAACCCAGCGGGCGTGCGGCTCCGTGACGGCCTCAACGCCCGGTACCGCGCTGGCAACTTCTAAGACAGACGGAACAATATGCGGGTCAACGGCATCGAGCAAACGTCTGATCACACTGCGCGCCGTCGCATAGACGACACTGACAATCACCAGCGTAATCACGAGACCAGCAATTGGATCAGCAAGAGGCCAGCCCAAGGCCACTCCAACCAGCCCAAGGAACGCGGCAAGTGAGGTCAGCCCATCAATGCGCGAGTGCTGCCCATCGGCAATCAGCGCCACACTGTTAATGCGCCGCCCTACCGAAACTTTATATTGCGCCAGAATCTCGTTACCGGCAACACCAACCAGAGCTGCCGCCATGCTCAGGAACAATTGTGTAGGCACTGCACCACTGGTCAACTTTTGCAGAGACTCTACCGCACCAGCAACGGCGCTCGCCAGAATCACCAGTACAATAAAAATGCCTGCCAGGTCTTCAGCGCGATAGTAGCCATAGGTGTATCTGGCATTTGCCGCACGACGCGAGAGCACAAAAGCGATCCATAACGCAACTGTCGTTAACACATCACCAAAGTTATGGAGCGCATCGGCAAAGAGGCCAGCACTACCACCAATCAGCGCAATGGCAAATTGTATCAGAGCCACCAGCAACATACCAGCACTGGAAATCTGCACAGCGCGCAACCCTGCTTGATCACCATACAGGTTCGTGTCCGCTCCACCGTGATCATCTCCTGCGTGATTGTGAAATAACTTGCCCAGAATGCCCCGACCATGGTCGTGATCATGCTCACGGTCGTCATGATCGTGCTCCTCATGATGCTCATGAGTATGATCGTTATTGTGGTGATCATGCTCACCTTGTGCGTGAAGGTTCTCCTCGTGATGATGGTGATCCATAAGCGTATACCTCTCAAAGATAAGACTACTGTAAGCTTCTCTAGCATATCGCTCCAACCGCATAACTCAGCGCCGACCATGCATACATCATTATAAGACATAATGGATAATGCTCATCTTCATTAAACACAACCAGAAAACCCCATAAAAATAGATCAGAAGCCAGCACAACACAAATACCGCTAAGCGGTTTTACCCTCTTAACGGCAGCATTTTAGCCAGTTTTTCAGAACATACTAGACAACTCCAAGACACGACAATTGTCTAGTATCTTCCAAATCCACTCACTCAGACACGTCTTTTTTCTTCCTTCTCCTCTTGCCTAAATCAAGCAAGCCAATAGGAGAAAAAGCATTATGATCCTCACGTGCCTCAGTACTCCCAAAGTCCTTCAAGTAGACTTCAGTTATCTTTATACTGCTATGACCCAACTCACGAGAAAGCTTGAAAAGCTCACCACCTCTCTTTAAGTACCATTTAGCGAATGTATGACGGAAAGTATGAGCAGAGACACGCACATCATCAATTCCAGATTTCTTCTTTACAGACCGAAGTACCTCTTTAACAGTACCTATATTCATACGACGACCTCTGTCAGAAACAAAAAGTGCAACTTCACTAGAGTTAGTAGGCTTGCGATATTTGTGGATATACTTCCACAGAAGCTTACCTACCTCTGGACGGATACCGATTTCACGCTCCTTGCGTCCCTTGCCTAGCACTTTTACGAACTGCTCATGCACATCACCAACATTCAAACCAGCTAATTCAGAAAGACGCATACCAGTATCTAAGAAAAGCAGCAAGATCACGTAGTTACGAAAGCCAAGATCAGTACTAGTATCACACGTGTCAAGCATCTTCTGAATGTGCTCAACTGTGAACGCTGGAATAATTTTCTTCACTGGTTCAGGAGACCGCAAGCGAGTAACAACATCCACCTCTATTAACTCTTCCTGATAACACCAATTAAAGAACGCCTTCCACACACGCACATACGCACGAACTGAATTAGCACTTAACGGCCCCGTAGCAA
>VBJK01000520.1:0-1038 GCA_005879655.1 Chloroflexota bacterium
ACGATTTACCCACTAATTCAACGTCTTTTTCGCTTACGTTTGATTTACGATTATTCAGTTCTGCGAGTACTTCATTCTGCTGTTTTTTTGGCTAAATTTGGACTGTTTTTGGCTACGTTGTACGAAGTTGAAATTTGCGAGTCGAATAGGGACCACACGCGATTTTCGTCTCTCCGACTCTTTTTATTCCACAATTCTACACTTTAGAGCTATGAGTGTGCCATTTCAGACAGAGACTAGAGCGTCTAAAAGAAAGCTTTCTAGCCAATCAGATCTTCAGAATACCTACGCGTTCTCTCAGAATTCCTCACTTTCTATTTCGAATAGAAAAAAGAAAAGGCTTTTTTCTTCCTCTCAAAGCCAACCAACACAATTTCTCCAAGATATTCCTATATATTCCGAATCGTCTACTCTCCAGAATTCCGAATCTGTACTCGGAACACAAGAAAGTCAAATACCTGTGAAGATTTCAAAGAAAACACTCTCTCAATCTAAAAAATCGACAATCCCTCCGCTTTTCCCTCTGCTAGCTACTAGGACCCCCCTACTAGCTAAAGACAACAACATACAGCTATCTCAGACTATCAGCGACTATATTCGAAAGCCAGATCAGCGAGTTTCCTTCGCGTGTGTTACGAAATGGCAAAAATCTCAGCCGAATGACCATACTAGTAAATACACTATTTTCTCCTTCTAGATTATCCATTTATCTATTCTAACTATCTATCTAGCTCCTTCTATACCCGATGAATCTACCGCGGCCCCGGATATAGATAGACTCCTTCTATCTAAGGAAGAATGGCCAGAAAGCTTCGTTTCGAACGCAACCGTGAAGGACGTGATTCGAGAAATTCCGGACTATATTCCTATGAATATACCTTCTAGAGAAGGTAAACCAAGGAATATAGATCTATCTACGCACTGGAATCCTCTACGAATCTTCCTTCTATTCTTCTCTTTTCCAGTACTTCAAATTATCTGCGATTCTACGAATTCATTCGCCTTTCGAAATCATACAGCTAAAGATCCCTGGAAATC
>VBJK01000520.1:1190-3136 GCA_005879655.1 Chloroflexota bacterium
TTACCATTCTACGCCAAAAATGCCAGAAATACTGGGATATAGGGTCCTATCTTACTGTCGACGAAATCATGATCTCGTTCGACGGTAGATCTATTCAGAAGGTTACTATTCCAGCTAAGCCTATTCCCGTAGGTTTAAAGCTTCAAGGACTCGGAGACGGAGGCTATATCTATAGCTGGGAAGCTACACGTCCGAAACTAGCCGAATTTCAACAGAATACTATCAAATTCTCCGTTGCTATCCCTGGAATAACACCACCAGTTTTCGCCTTTCTTACAGCTACACAGTCTATGGTTGCTAGACTAGTGGAATCTCTACCAAAAGAACATCAATTTCATCTATATCTCGATAATCTCTTCGTATGCTGGCGTCTCTCTCAGTACCTTAAAGAACGAGGTATAGCTCTTACAGGAACTTGTCGAAAAGGAGCTTGTGGCTATCCTCCTAGGCTCCTAGCCTTAAAGGGTGTCCCAACGTCTCTAAACTGGGGTGCTTTACAAGGTACTATTGTAAAAGGAGTATTCGCGTGGCTATGGCAAGATAATAATCTAGTTATGGGTATATTCTCTTCCTCTCTCTCTTCCTCTCTCTTTCTCTCTTTTTCTCTCTATATCTAACTATCTATATACTAGGAATGACTACAGGCCACGTACCCACTGAGGAAATCACTCGGAATCGAAAACGGCCGAAGAAAACGTCTACAAACTCTACTATAGCTAGAGAAGTATTTGACGGACAACATCGCAAAGAACTAGAGATTCCTATCTTTATCGACTGCTATAATCACTATATGAACTCAGTAGACGTGGCCAATCAGCTACGGGCTACAGCAACAGTCCATTTCTCTCGAAATGAGAAGGAATTCTTCCCGGGAATGTTCTGGGCTATCGATATGATTCTAACCAATTGTTGGAAAATATACGAGAGCCTCTACGGTCCTTTTCCATCTCCTGGTGGTACTAGGCTTCGAAATACTCACCGAGAGTTTCTAGAAGCTTTAGTAGAGCTTCTATTTCTCTGTAACTCCGAAGAATACGCTGAAAACATCCTCGGAACCTCCTTCAGAGAATATCCAAAATACAGCTATATCCCTCATAAAGCTGGCCGGAAACCTCCATCTACGAAAGAAACACCTCTAGATCTCACGAATCTATCTCGGGAAACCCCCTTAGTCTTTAAGGGAGACCCTGGACGCCCTCGAATGTCTATACCAGCAAAAATCACGCCTATCTCTCGACACCAGCATATCAAAACAACAACACGCGGCCATTGCCTTATCTGTAGGAACTCTGAGGAGGTACAGAATACCCAAATAGCTAAGACAGAGAGTATAGTATACGGGACTATATTAAAGCTTTCAGGGGGGGCTCTAGAGGAGGTTTTACCTCCCTCTAAAGAGGAGAGAGAGGGCCCTAAAAGGGTCCGGGGTACACTTACTAATTGGAAGTGTAGTGAGTGTGCAGTACCTATCTGTAGGGCACGAAATGATTGCTGGGAGAAAGCTCATAGACGTCTCTTTAATAGATAATTGAAGGCCGTTTCCACTCGCTTTTGCGCTGGAGTTTGGAGGAGAGAGGCAAAGACATGGCCGTGGCGCAGAACCTTCGAGGTTTCGTCCTGCTGATGCCCCGACATGTTGTTGGTGGCGTGGTGTGGAGCAGACGAATATGAAAACAGTCTCGGCGCACCTTCCTAATGCGGTTAGTTAATCGCGAGTCTGGACTCGCGATTGCCACGCAGGAATAGACCGCTGGGACATCCAGCTGTTGACAATTTTTGACTACGTGGCGTGGCCTTGAAATCTAGGTGTACGCCTGCCATCTACTTTAGACAGGAACTTGGTCAGATTTCATCCTATGATCACGTAATCTACACCATTCGATGCGCCTCGTTTAGGCCGTTAAAATGCATTTAAAATCGTAAAATTATATTAGGTATTCGTCTAG
>VBJK01000501.1 GCA_005879655.1 Chloroflexota bacterium
GCTAGGATGTCTCTGGATTGCTGGCCTGACCGAGCGTGTTCTCAGACGATCATCACTCTTCCATTCCCACGAAATACCTGCATTTTCACAGTATTGCTCGACTACTTTTTTATCCGTCGTTTGAAAGACCGTCTGCCAGGACAGGCCGAAGCCATCCCCGAAGTTACGAACATAGAGCACCTGCTTGTGCCTGAAGCGCTCGCGAATAGCAGGATTAATACGCTCATAAACCTTCCTTACATCGGCAATGGGTGTTTCGCCACCCTGCTGGGCCGGGAGTTTGCAAAAGAAAAAGATGCGTAGCGACCAGTTGCGGCTATAAGAGTTTTCATTATGTAAGAAAATATTCTGGTCAGCGGGATAGTCCGTCGAAGTATAGATATTGCCACTAACCTGACTGCGTGGTGAAGAACGCTCCCGATACTCAAGCGGCTGATCAGCAACCCCGCTAATAAAGCGCTCGAAATCTTCCACGCCCTTGAGAGGAAAGTTACGGAAGAGGATGGCTCCATGTTTCAATAAGTATTGCTCAAGCATTTGTCGATTGTTAGTTGCCCAGGTGATCAGGTCAACGCCATCCAGGGCAGGTTGAATCAGCAGGGGCAAAGGGTTTACTGGATCAAGCTGTGCTATCTTGACGAAGCTCTCCTGTGAGGTACGAGAACTGAGAATGGCTTTTCGCCTTATTACCCCCGGCATTTTAAGACCAGCTTTATTGTCCTGTATATCACTCATGATATTCCCCACAAAGTATAATAAATGGTCACACAGACTCACTGCAAAGTACCATTCATGTCTTTTTGATCATTATTATTATATAAAGTATATTTAATGGTTATATGGATGTCAAGTAACGAATAAGTGCGAAAGCCGCCTGAGCTGTGCTGGACTTATGCGGTGTGTGGCGTAGTTGCGCCGCAAAAACAGCATGAGTTCTCCATGGAATGGCATGGCTGCATCAACGAGGACGAGGGCCGAAACTTCTGCTCTCTTGGTGGCACAACAAAGAAGTCCTCACTGCTGCTAGCTCTCCGCAGAACAAACCATATGCGAAGATCAGACCAAAATTACTGCTTTCCTCCACTTTTTGCGATATACTTTCTCTATGAGGAAGTAGTATTGAGCAAACCCACACGCAACGCGCGAGACAAGGAGAAACCAACTATGCTCTCTGATCTTACTTTTGCTCCCAGTGGTCTTTTTGCATCCTTGACGCAAGGAACAGGCGTGGCTTCTGTTTCCTGTGTTCCTACGGCCAAACCCTTCTTTCTTCACGCCGCCGTCATTGCCACCACCGATGCCTTTGACCACGCAACCGCCTATCGCTTGACCATTGTTATGACCAATCTCACCAATGGCATCGTGTTTGCCAAACATTCCTTCTCAGGTACCCTCGGTGATGCAACCTGGCCGCAACCAGTTTCCCACATCGAGGTTGAAGTGACCGCTGGCACCGTTGGGGACTTTTATAGCCTCAATGCCATCCTGTACTCAAATCGTCCCAGTTCACAAATCAATCATGCCTTCGGTCAGACCGTCGTGGCTGTCGTGCCATAGATTTGCTGGCTCGTTTTCTCATGCTACTGCAAAGCTGTATCAACGAGCCAGATCTGCCCATCGACCTGTTATGCCTGACCTGGGATGCACAAGCGGCACCACTAGAGCAAGAGTCAGAGGGTAGCCAATGGAGTTCTCAAAGGGTCTCCATCCATTGGGGGTCTCCCCCCTCCCCCCCAGGGCACCCACAAGGGATGCCCCTACAATGGTACGAATCGGCTCGCGAGGTGTGTTCGTACCCGTGTCGCGGCATCCCTTGTGGGTGCCCATAGGCATCAACTTAAGCGGGGGTCCAAGGGGCCAAGCCCCCTGGCGGGGTTTGGGGTGTCCCCAAATACTTCCTTTCTTCTCTTTTGCCGCCGGAGGCGGCAGGAGAAAGGGAGTGCAGAGGGCTTCCCTCTGCTGGGGCGAAGGGGGGAACCCCCCAATGGATGGAGACCCTTCTCGAATTTACGGCTAGCCTCTGCTCTCCTTGTACAAACAGCCGTTGTATAGCTGGTAGACCCTGTTGGCTTAATTTCACCTGGATTATGTCAGCAATCTTCCCTCTTTCAAGTGAACCATACTCTTTGCCTAACCCAGCCGCTTGTGCCGGATTGAGCGTTACCATGCGTGTGGCCTGCGGAAGCGTCAGTACTTTTTGCATAGCCAACAGGAAAACCGCTCTGAGCAGTGCTGCCGGGTAATAGTCCGAACAGAGTACATCGGCGACGCCGACATCTATGGCCTCTCGTGCGCTCAAATTACCGCCACTCGACTTTCCTCGTAAAACATTTGGAGCACCCATGCATACTGCCAATCCCAAGTCATGTGCCTTGCGCGCGGCTTGCAGGGTGGTAGGAAACTCGCTGATCGCCACACCAAAAGCGAGCCATTGTTCCACTTTCAGAGCGCTGTCGTCGTCGTGTGTGGCGATGGCTAACTTCTTCTCACGTGCAGTCTGTGTTATGCGCTCAATGCGCTTAGGGATCTCTACTGCTTGGTGGCGTTTCATCGCCAGTAAGGGTGCAATTTCCTCTGGACCTCTGTTGGTTGTGCGTGCCACATAATCACGAAATGCCTGTTCAGTACGAAATTGCCCCTGGCCAGGGCTATGATCCATCAATGATATCATGTCACATATTCCCTGTTCAATCGCGTGGTTGATGGCTTCACTTCCCTTCCTGCTAGTGAGTTCTAAACGGGCGTGAATCTTATGGCGCACAAGTGTTTCTTCCCGCATATGCAGCAGTGCCTGGGAGAGGTCTTGTAAAAATGTCTCGGAGCGAACCCCAAACTCGTTGTCATCAAGCGAGATGGCATGGAACTCGGTTGTAATGCCACAGCCAGCCAGTCGCCAGTCGGCTTCTGCAAGTGCGTGCTGGATAGCAAAATGGACATTGGGTCGAGGCTCCACCAGCTTCTCGATGGCATCACAATGCAGATCGATCAGCCCAGGCAAGAGAAATTGTGTGCGGGCGTCAAGCGCACGATCAGTTCCAGCAGGATGGGTTGCCCCTTCTCCCAGATCAAGGATTCTCTCATCCTCAATGAGCAGCCAGCCACCTTCGATGACGCGGTCGGGTAAGACCAGGGTGGCGTTCTCAATGAGCGTTTGCACAAGTCTTCCTCATAACTTTGTAGCCAGTACACGTTATCAGCGAGTTGCTCCATCGCAGTGGTGTCATGTGACACCGTCACTATAGTGACACCTGCGGCTCGCGCTTCACTCATCATTTCAAGCACGATGGACTTGGAGAGGGCATCCAAGCTCGCCGTTGGCTCATCCAACAGCAGGAAGCGCGGGCGGGCAATGAAGGCGCGCGCAAGGTTCAAGCGTTGCTGTTCGCCTCCGCTAAAGGTTATAGGGCTGGCTTGCCAGCGACTTTCCTCAATACGGAGCCGCCCTAGCCATTGCCTGGCCCTGGCACGAGCTTCCGCACGCTCTACGCCGAGCCGCACTAGCGGTTCTGCCGTGACATCCAGGGCAGATACGCGAGGCAGCACGTTGAGAAATTGCGAACAGAAGGCCAGCTCGTGCTCGCGCAAGTTTCTGATGACTTTTTCACTGGCGGTTGCGATCTCCACGCGTCCAAACATATGCGAGTCATACCAGATCTCGCCGCTTGTCGTCAGATAGGTACGATAGATGCATTTTAAAATACTTGTCTTGCCTGTGCCGCTTTTGCCGCTGATCAGAAAAAAATTGCCTTTGTTAACCCGAAATGAGACATCAGCGAAAGGTTCTATCAAACGACCATCCAGCAGATGCAAATGGAACGTTTTTTTGAGGTGACACACCTCTAAGATGGGTTGTGTTTGCTCTTCTTTATGCATATTCATCCTTATAATGCAGAAGATACCAATAGTTGTGTATAGGGATGCTGTGGATCTTGCAGGATTTGGTCGGTCAGGCCGCTCTCCACGACCCACCCATTCTTCATCACCATGGTTCTGCTCGCTAGTTGCTTGATGACGCCCAGATCATGCGACACCAGTAGCATTGTCATCTTGAGTTCCCATTGCAGCCGCTTGATGAGGTCCAACACACATGCCTGTACCGACAGATCTAAGCCGCTCGTCACTTCGTCTAGCAGCAGGATCGCCGGGTTACTGGCGAGTGCCTTGGCGATTTGCACGCGTTGCAACATGCCGCCGCTGAAGGTATGAGGGTCATCATCAATGCGCTCTGGCGGGAGTTCAGTTAATCGCATCAATTCAGCCGTACGTTCTCTGATCCGGCCAACGTGTCGCCAGTTGGCAAGCAGCAACTTTTCTGCCACGTTTCCTCCTACCGAGAAATGCATGTTCACACCAAGCTCTGGCCTTTGATGGACTATGCCGAGCCGCTCATTGCGAAAGCTACGTGCAGCGTATTTATCGAGCGTTAACAAGTCTATCGGCGCTGCGGAACCGTACTCATGTATTTCACGATAGAAGACCTCACCACTGTCAGCAGGGAGTGCCAGATTAACTATTTGCATGAGTGTGCTTTTGCCACTGCCACTCTCGCCGACGATCCCAAGCACTTCGCCTTGGTTCAGCGCGAAATGAATATCCGCACATGCAGTCACCGTACCACACACCGGACAGCGGTTCTTCTGCTCTGGCCCGGTAAGTGTTGAGCAATACGAACAGCGAGAACCATAGCGCTTGCTTAGATGCTGTACTTTCAATAACCACGTTTCCATGCGATTACGAAGCCCCCGTCGTCAAGAGATGTTCTTTTTCCTTTAACCGTTTGCGGCAGTAACTCGTATCCGAGCAGGTGCGCAGCCAACGTCCCCTGGCACTTGGCGATGGCGCTTCGTGAAATGTACTGGTCAGGTAGGTATCGTTTGCGCCACATATTGCGCAAGCATATGCAGCGTTGTGCTCAGTTGTGAAAGGATAGTCTTCAAATTGTAAGGGGATAACCTTAGTATAAGGTGGAATCGCATAGACCCGCTTCTCGCGGCCCGCGCCAAAGAGGTAGAGCGTTTCCGCCATGTGCAAGCGCGCAACGTCGTAACGCGGAATAGGCGTCGTATCCATCATATAGCGACCTTCGACCATCACCGGGTACTGGCTGGCGACATCCATGTCACCTGCACGAACGACGCTTTCATACATATAGACCCACATGCGGCTATAATCCGCTTCGGCATGCATTTCGGTGGCACGCTCTATGTGTGGTTCGACCCACCTCAGAGGATCGGCCATGGGTACTTGTAAGACCAGAATCTGGTGTGCATGCAGCCGTTCCTCAGGAATGCGGTGACGGGTCTGGATCACGGTAGCGGCGAGGGTATCCGTGGTAAATGGACTGCCGGTGGTCTTATGGATCAGGCGGCGCAAATTTACGGCATTAACACTTTCATCATCGCCCTGGTCGATCACCTTGAGAACGTCGTGCGGCTCTACCAGTGCCATCGTCACTTGCAATCCTCCCGTTCCCCAACCCCGCGCAATAGGCAGATCTCGACTGGCAAAAGGCACGAGATGTCCGGGCAGTGCCACTGCTTTGAGCAGTTTGCGCCGCACCTCACGCTTGGCATCCTCATCGATGAACGCGAAGTTATACAACGTTTCAGACTCTTGTGGATACTCGTGGCTGGGAGTGGTGTTCTGTGGCATGAATTCATCCAGTAAGTCCTGTACGAGGTTATTTATCATGCAGATAGTTCTCCTCATCGGAAGGAGCCAACGACTCTCTTTGATTGATGGCTTGTTGACGCTTGGCAATTGTCTGGGTAAACTGTGCGGCACGATGCTCACGGGTACGCTCCAAAACACTGATATCAGCTTGGAACGTTACATAGTGAGGCAGCTTGAAGTGGGCAGTAAAACCACACGCTTCAACGCCATCGACGTGCAACAATACGAACTCTTCATTTGCGGCAGGGCCGTTCTCACCGTGCATACTGCTCTCCTTAGCTGCACTCAAGACGCGATCCAAGATGGACATGCTCATAGCTTTGACTTCGCACTGTCCAAAACAAAAACCATAGCCAAGGCCAAACTTAGGGGGAGCTGCCTCCCGTTGCGGCTGGCTTTCCTGGGCATCTGTCTGGACCCTTGAGACCATCTCGCATTCCGTGGCCAGAATCTCACCAATCTCCACTGGTTCACCTGTCAATGGATGTGCTATCTCGACGGGCAGGTAGCCAGAACGCAGCTCACCGAGTGTGGGGTGCACATCGCCATAGCCACGAACACTGCTATATGCAAACGAGAGGACGCTACCAGCATCGGCCTGAGCGAGCACTTGCAGGCGTGCGCTACGAGGGGCTGGAAAGGTCAGCGTCTGGCGTGTGGTGTCGTAGGGTTCAGCGGCAGCTTCGGCCTGTTCCTGCGGCGGCGGTTCGGCTAGAAGTCCTTGAGCGCGCATACTCTCTATGACCTTGGGGAAGGTCATTGGCGGCTCTGCTAATGCCTCATGAGCA
>VBJK01000502.1 GCA_005879655.1 Chloroflexota bacterium
TCCGATTGCTGAATTAATCTTACGATTAATTACTTTCAGAACTTCCCAAGTTCCTAAGTGCTTAAGCCACACCCTCGGTCACGTCCAGCAAACATTACAAGAGGGGTAAATAGGCGAATGATGAATTAGATCATGTGCAAACCTTTGATCAGCAGTTACTGTGCAGATACAGTCCCTTTGCTCGGTTCTCCGATTAGTGCCTAGGACTTGGTCATTTAAACGGCTTCCATTGTCGGTCACTAATA
>VBJK01000504.1 GCA_005879655.1 Chloroflexota bacterium
GCTGAGGCTACGCGTTCCATCTTCACGTCTCCTCTATCAATGATATCCCGGATCAGATGATATCGTCTTTGTATGTGCTTGGATCGTTGATGAGATCTAGGCTCCTTGGCCTGAGCGATTGCCCCATTGTTGTCACAGAAGACTACTATGGGCTGAGCACAGCTAGGAACGACGCCCAATTCTTGGACGAAGTTCTTTATCCAAACACCTTCCTTAGCTGCTTCCGAAGCAGCTATGTATTCCGCTTCAGTGGTGGAGTCCGCGACAGTGGCTTGCTTGTTCGATTTCCAAGTCACTGCTCCTCCATTGAGCAAGAATACATATCCGGACGTTGACTTGAAGTCATCTACGTCGGATTGGAAACTTGAATCAGTAAAACCTTCGATGACCAACTCTTTTGCCCCGTATACCAAGAAAAGATCCTGAGTCTTTCTTAGGTATTTGAGTATGGTCTTCGCAGCTCCCCAGTGGGCCGGGCCCGGATCAGACTGATAGCGACTTGCAACTCCAAGTGCATGTGCCACGTCTGGCCTAGTACAGAGCATAGCATACATTATGCTACCCATAGCCGAAGCATACGGAGTTTGCTCCATCTTCTGTCTCTCTTCGTCTGTCTGTGGAGACATTGACTTAGAAAGCACCACCCCGTGGCGTTCAGGAAGATAGCCTCGTTTGGATTCCTCCAAATTGAAGCGTTTGACAATCTTGTCAATGTACTGGGCTTGGGAGAGTCCTAGCAATCTTTTAGTCCTGTCTCGGAATATTTTAATCCCAAGGACGAAGTTTGCTTCTCCCAAATCCTTCATGGAGAACTGGCTGGATAACCATTCTTTACTAGATGTCATTTCCTCTTTATTGTTTCCAATGAGCAGGATGTCATCTACGTAAACAATGATAAACTGCACAGCATCAGTCGAAGTCTTCGTGTATACACAAGGTTCATACGTGTTTTTGACAAAGCCATAGCCCTTTACAGCTTCATCAAAACGTATGTTCCAACTCCGGGAAGCTTGCTTAAGTCCATAGATGGACCTGTTAAGCTTACAGACCTTGTTTGCGCTCCCACTGGATATGAAGCCCATGGGTTGTTCCATGTAAATCTCTTCCTTAATGTTTCCATTTAGGAAAGCGGTCTTCACATCCATCTGCCATATTTCGTAGTCGTAATAGGCAGCAATGGCAAGTAGAATTCGAATTGACTTCGGCATGGCTACAGGTGAGAAGGTATCCTCAAAGTCTATTCCAGGCCTTTGAGTATAGCCTTTCGCCACGAGCCTAGCCTTATACGTTGCTACGTTCCCATCGGCATCTAACTTGCGTTTGTATAGCCACTTGCATCCCACGGGCTTCGCCCCAGGAGGTAGGTCGACTAAGGTCCAAACCTCGTTAGTGCGCATGGAGTCCATTTCGATTTCCATGGCCTCTTGCCATTTCCCGGAGTCCTTATCTAATAAGGCTTCCTCAAACGTCCTCGGGTCTCCCACTGATTCTTCGGTCTCACCGATTAATCCAGTGTACCTTTCTGGAGGTCGTGGGACTCTAGGAGTCCTTCTCGGAAGTTGTATACTCGATGAAAGAGGTTCTGTCGTTTCCACAGTTTGTGTTACTGGTGCTTGGTCCTGATTTTCATCTAGACCCACCAGGTGTCCTAAATCTTTTCCGACCTTCGGATTAGATTCTTCTAGAAACCTCGCATTTCTAGAAACGAACACTTTCTGATCAATCGGATCATAGAAATAATACCCGGCGGTTTCCCTAGGGTATCCCACAAACTTACAAAGCCTGGATCGCGGGTCCAGCTTATCGCCAACTAACCTTTTGACATATGCATCGCATCCCCATACCCTTAGGTAATTGTATCCTGGGACCTTCTTATGCCATAGCTCATAGGGGGTTTTTGTGACCGACTTTGAAGGTGCTATGTTAAGCAGCCTTGCAGCCGTCTCAAGGGCATAACCCCAAAAGAACGAGGGTAGATCAGCCGAAGCCATCATTGATCGTACTGAGTCCATCAGAGTGCGATTCCTCCTCTCCGACACGCCGTTAAGCTGTGGGGTGTAAGGTGGCGTCCACTCTGACAAGATACCGTGATCTTTTAAGTAGTTTTGGAATTCTGCGCTAAGATATTCGCCACCACGATCCGATCGCAATGCTTTTATCTTACGCTCCAATTGATTCTCAACTTCATTTTGAAACTCTCTGAACTTTCCAAAAGCTTCAGACTTGTGTTTCAATAGGTATACATAACCGTAACGACTGTAGTCGTCGGTAAATGTAATGAAGTATGAGTGTCCACCTTGTGTTGTTACACTCAGTGGACCACATATGTCTGTATGAACCAAGTCCAACAGACCTTGTGCACGTTCCATCTGCCCTGCAAATGGCCGTTTGGACATTTTCCCTTTCAGGCAAGACTCACACGTTGGAAACTCACCCAAGTCTGCGTCTAGCATCCCTGATGATACCAATGTGCGCAATCTCCCTTCGGAGATATGACCAAGACGCGCATGCCACAAGTATGTGTCATCACTACTTAAGGACCTTTTCTTAGTTGATAAATGCAGTAGATTAGTTTGATTATTGAAGACGTATAAACCATTACGAAGGGTTCCCAAAGCGATATAAGAACCATTGCTTAAAACATGAAAAGTACTATTCTTAATCAAGAAAGTAAATCCAAGTCTGTCTAAAGCCGAGACAGAAACAATGTTCTTAATCAAATGAGGAACGAAATACACATCTTCTAAATCTAGACTAAAACTACTAGCAAACTCTAATTTAACTCTTCCAACAGCAAGCGCATGCACTCTCTTGCCATTCCCTAGCGTAAGAGTCATGTCTCCTCGTCGTAGATCCTTACTTTGTTGCAGCACCTGTTGGTCATTCACCAAGTGAGCACCACAACCAGTGTCAAACACCCAAGAAGTAGGATCGTGAGTTAAATTTAGGAGTTCAACCAGAAATGTACCTGTTGCAAGAGTAGCGAGATACTCCTTGCAATCCCTCTTCCAATGACCAGGTTGGTTGCAATGGAAACACAGGTTTTCTTTCTTTTGACTTGACTTGCTGGGACCTTTCTTGGATACCCCTCCAGTAGCCTTAGTTGCAGTCTTGGCACCAGACTTCTTCTTCTTCTTCCCTTTGGTAGTCTTACTTTCCTTAGGGCGAGAAGCTTTGGATGTCTGTGCCACCAGCACTGGCTTTTCAGAATTGCTCATTGTGTCTTGAGCATTCTTTAGCAGATTAATCAACTCAATGTAACTGTTCTTCTTGTCCGCAAGAAGATAGTTCACTCTGAACTGATTGAATGAAGGGGGCAGGGAATGAAGAATCAAATCTTCATACAACTCATTCTTGTTGATTTCACTGAGTGCTTCCAAGCGCTCGATTCCCTCGATCATCTTGAGACCATGCTCCAAGACATCGCAACCTTCCCTCATTTTTCTGCCATACAGCTCACTCGCAATCGAATACCTTAGGGATCGATCAGCCACCTGAAACAGGTCTTTCAGATGCCGATGGATTTCCGAGGCATGTTGCATCGATTCGTGCTGACGCTGTAATTGTGGAGTCATGCTCGCCAGCATCAAACACCTAGCCTGAACATCGTCTTCCTTCCATTTACGGACAGTTTCGATTTCAGCTTCAGTGCTATCATCTGGAGCTTCCTCCGGTGGAGGTCCTTCCAAGACATAGGTTTTGTGTTCCGAATCTAAGACTATCTTGAGATTCCGGAACCAGTCTTGGTAATTCTTACCATCCAGCTTGTTTTGTTCAAGTACGATGGAATATTGGTTCTTAGCCATTTTATTGGTTCTTAGCCGAAAGCACGGAATTCGATCTACAAAGACAAAAGTGGGACAACTAAGCATCCTATGAAACTGAATCGATAAAACATGAATAAGGTCTTTAAATTCATGAGTTGCTCCCACTGTTTGCGCGAATTCTCCTCATCCCTTAAAGGAGACAGACGGAAGAACCGTTAGGTGTCTTCAAGTGGGCTTAAGGTCCATCATGCGTTTCATCTCATATCCTGCTGTGAGTGATACAAGATGAAACCATCGAGGTAGCTAAACAATCACGGCGTTACGTGACCCTTAAGATAGTTCGCCTCATTGCATGCTACTATACCCAACTGTGTGTGATATAGAGAAGCATCAATGTTTGAGCATACCATCGTTCCATGATACTACAATTATCATTACGCTCGACCAGCTGTGTGTGCCTTACGTAATAATTTCATGTATATCATCAAAAGATGTTCGCAAGGCCGGGTGGTTCACTCTATCTGTGCTCCGGCTGTGCGTGAGCAAGATAAGTGTCTCCCTGGCTCCTCACAACTCTTTGATGGAAGGCAGGATCGACAGCGAGTTAACCTGTCATCCCTTATTGCTCAAATTTTGTACTTGGATTGGGGCCAAGAGGGATTAACATGAATTTTAAGATCTCATCAACTTCGTTGTACGTTTGTTCTAGCATGCATCATCCTAGTCGCGTATCGTCATAGCAAACATAGATAAAGCATCACACAAACATACATTTCCTAGCATGCTCCTAGACCTGGGATAACTGTGAGCCATTCCTATGCGATCCAATTTCACGAGCCCTTGTGAAACTTGGATCTTGATTCATTTATTATTAAGCATACATTTCAAACACATAGACCTAGTCTATTACATTTGGATTTTCTCAAAACCCAAACATACTTGGGCCTTCAATAGTCTTCAAGTCCAGAGCCCAATTGATAGGTGATCCATTCTCCATCTTCTTGCAATCTCCCTCCAAATTACAGAAATAGAAAAATAAAAACCTATACTAGACCTAAACTATTACAAGGCCCAATTGCCTGAAATGTAAGAGGCACGCAGGCCCCAAAAACCCAACAATAAATAATCAAGAAAGCACAGAAAAATAAACAGAATTAACTGTCTAGACTCGGCTCACAATATCCCAACCATATAATAATTGCCACAATTAAAATAAGGGTCTAGATAATAGATATAAGCATATAATTGAATTTTCCATAATAGCCACTATTATCCTGGGTCTTTGAATTTATTGAATTTTGATGATTAACCCAATGGAATCCATGTTGAGACATTACAATTCAAAATTCCAGCCTTTCACCTAATCCATGTTCCCAACATGATTAGGATGGGGTCTCAATTTTAACCCTGGAGTCTAGGATGAGGTCTCAATTTTAACCCTGGGGTCTCAACTTGAGTCCTGGGGTCTCAACTTGAGTCCTGGGGTCTCA
>VBJK01000503.1 GCA_005879655.1 Chloroflexota bacterium
TCCTGACTTCCTTGTGCAGGACCACATGCCCCGCGTATAGTCAAAGGACTAATTAAAGCACCTACCGAAAACCAGAGACTCATGTTTCCCATTGCCACTACGGCTACCAAATAGTCTGAGCTCCGGTGCGGGATCACGTTCAATGTAGCTGCCCGGGACAGGCACCACATCCATCAGCCCACGCAGTGTTTCAGCACTAATATCCTGGAACAGGGATATTCACTCCCAGAGTGACGTGCAGGCTCGATGCAAGTCTATCCGAACCAGACGATGCCCCTGATCATGGGTTCTATGACTTGGAACGTTTGTAGACTAATTCATTGAGACTAGTTCCACGACTCGTCAACCCGTGACAGCCCTAGCTCTCATGAATGTACCTAAATCTACGGGACTTTCATTCATGCATTATAAAGATAGCTGGACTAAGATAATACATCGAATGAAACAATAAGAATACCTAGAGATTTCAATTCATTCATAAAGATGTTCAATGAGAAATACAATTTAGGCCAGCCACTAGTTGGCTGCCAGGGCATATCTTCTCACATCTCCCACTTGACCTAAAGCCAACTACCTACATG
>VBJK01000521.1 GCA_005879655.1 Chloroflexota bacterium
CACAGAGCACGACCGCCGGTTGCTCCTGGGTGGCGGCTTTCTGCTCTGCAAGTAATGCAGAGTTCCAACCTCGCGTAAAGTGGAGTTGCCATTCAAGAGATGCATGGTTGCGTTGCCATTGCTGTTTTCTGCGCTCAATGGCAGTTCCGAGTTGCTCTTGCGTGGCAGAGGTGCCATGAAAATGGCTGTAATACTGCTGGCCTGCAAGCGTTGCCCGTAGTTGGCGTGGGGTCAACGCTTCTATAATGTGCTGCGGATACGTTGGCAGTAATGCCTGTTTCGAGGAATTGGTTTCTTGTGTCAACATGCTTCAAGCCTCCTTTAGCTTGACGCGAGACACCATTAACCCTGATACTACAGTGGATAGGTGTCTAGCATTCCTTAAACTGGCCTAGACGCTTATCCACAGGTCGGTGTTAGCAGCACTGGCCTGTTTGTTATTTTTCCGCACTACGATGTTCACCTGATTGACTTGTGCATCCTATGCGGGGCGCATTGTCAAGAATTGATGTCCAAATCACTTGACTAAACACTTTTCATAGTCTACACTAGAGAAAAGTGTTTAGTCAAGTGGTTTTAACGATGAATTTAAGAAAGGGGTCCTTCGCTTTCTCTGAAAGTAATATCCTGGTTGCGTTGGGTATCACTTTGCGGTGGTATCCAGATTTTCGTTTTATCAGCTTTCAGCTAATTGGGATGGAGGACCAGAAAGGATATAGAAATATATGGCTTCAAATGCGGAAGAAGGAAAGATTGAGTCTCTTGCAAATATGCTTAGAGAGCGTATCAAGCGAGGAGACTTCGGTACTAGTGGCAGGTTGCCAACGGTTACACAGCTATCAAAGGAGTACGGGATGGCACGGGCGACCGTGTACCAGAGCCTTTTGCTATTGCGGTCAGAGGGGTTGTTAAGAGTAAAGGGCACCTCGTACTTTGTGAATTACCCACTGATGCGTATCCCAGGTTCGCCGCTCTTTGATAAGTTCTTGTTGGAGCAAGGATTAACGCCTGTCACAGATAATCTCGATGATCCTGATGACGTGCCTGCGCCTGCTGATGTGGCGGTGGTGTTCGGGGTAAAGGAAGGCGACCGGGTGATTCTTCGGAGGCGTAGGCAGGGTTTGCGGAACCTTTCTTGGAAGAGATGCGACAAGACCCAGATATGAATGTGGCTGGTCGCATTCAGGATGAGCGTGGTATAACCATAATCACGATCCGCGACACGGTGATCACGCGACTTCCGACCGCTGAAGAGATTGAATTGTTGAAGGTAGTTCGTACAACTCCTGTGCTAGAAGTGAAAAAGCAGTTCCTAACAGCGGATAATGTAACTGTGATGTTTGTACGGTCGGTGCTTGTCGGTGCTTACTTTGAGCTGAGCTATGAGTATCCACACAAGCGAAGGGGTTCAAAGTAGCCTGCCTGTTTCGTGCATTTGAAGTGGTGTGCCTCGGTGGGTCTCCTCCCGCTGGGGCGTTTTTGGTGCCTGTGTTGGCGATATTGGTATGCGTTCCTTGGGAGTTAATTGTTTCTGACAGCGTGCAAGGAGATATATGATAATGGAAAGTGAGCAATCTATGACTCCACGGCGTAGGTGGACCTTCCTGCGAGCAAACGGCGTGCCTCATGGAAAGGTATCAAAAGAAGCCTATGAAAAGATGTATACGGCGCAAAATGGTCTATGCGCTATATGTGGAGAGCCTGAAACATCTAAAAATAGATATGGCGTTAAATCGCTCTCTGTAGATCATGACCATGAGACAGGAGAGGTAAGAGGTCTCCTTTGCAGTAATTGCAACTTCGCTCTTAGCTTCTTTAAAGACGACATCGTTACACTTGAGAAAGCTATAGAGTACCTTCAGTCTGTAGAGGCTAAAAAACGGAAAGCAGCAGAGGATGAGCGACAAAAGGCAGCAGAGCGAGAAGAGGCTATGAAAGATCCAGACTACTGGTTTGAACAATACGCGCTAATGGGATGATTCTGCTAGATGATACAGACGGGGCTTAATGGTGCGCTCTGTTCGTCGGCTCCGCGCTCTTGGTTCCGGTGTCCGTGGTGCTGGCTGATCGGCGGTGCAATCGTAAGAAAGGGTTGGCTATGGATTTGTCAAAAGATGAAATGAAGCGGGCCTGTGAAGTTGCCGTGCTCTATGCAGAGAAGTATAAGGCGCGGTTGCTGCCTGCGCGTCCAGTAGGTCTTAAAGCGGAAGAGGGCTTTGTCTGCGAGCTCGTGTTCTTGGGTGTTGATGGTGATATACTCGGCTGCAAAGTAACCTTGCAGTGGACGTACTGGACAGTGAGCGCGACGACTGGCCGGGCCTATCGAGCGGTACATGTGCAGTTGCGGTGCCTCACAAAAGACAGTGGGCGCGTGCTGCAATTCGCTGGCCTGCATGAGCCACAATACGAGGGTGCTACTGATCGGTGCCTGCGTTGTCCTGGCGGCTTTCATGAGCAGGTGATGATCAAAAAAGATACGACGTTGCATGAGTTTTAAGGAGATAGTGGATATGAAGGAAACATTGCGCTGGTCTGTTGAGGAGCTGGAACAACTAACGGCTGCGCAACTGGCCGAGTTGCTCACGAACATCGTGTTACTGCTGCGGCGCTTCCCCCAAGATGTCCCGCTCGTGGAACTGAAACTGGTAGAGCAGCAGCAGGACAAAGAAGAGTAATCAGCCGATAACGAGTCGTCCTGGTGGGTGATCTCCTGCCAGGGCGTTTTTATTTGCGCTTGGTCGTTGATATCCTCCAATGAGCTACCCGTGTATGAACCGTGAGCGTCCAAAATAGCGTGATGGGCTGCTCACGGGTAGATCGTGCTCAAAAGTAGGTTGTTCGCAAGAGGGGACTAAATAGAGGCGTTTGATGATCGGTTGCGCAATCGTGACCAGCAGCTCCCTGTCACGCGTTCGTCTTAGAGCTGCAACCGTGACAAAAAATCATGGTCACGGTTGGATGTGCGCATTGCCCAACGGGAGGCAACACACCAGCTCGGTAGGCAGTCGCATTTCTAGAATGGGAATGTTTTTGTAGGTTTGGGGCCTGTCCAGTTGTTATACCAGTCCCTTAGATCATCGATACTTGTAGCGATGACTAGACCCTCTCCCTCTAGTTGAGTCTTTTCCTGCGGTGTTACCTGCAAGATTTGGTATTTGAGTGTTGAGCCTGGGGCGTTTGGAACCCCCATGATGTCCCGT
>VBJK01000446.1 GCA_005879655.1 Chloroflexota bacterium
TGGTTGTCCCTTGTAGACCAACATAGCGCTCCCAGCCCATTGGCGATGCAGCTTCGACGGCCATGCGTGCACCCACGCTCTTCGGTAGGACACTCTCTTTATACTCTGCGCTCTGTTCTTCAAACAGTTCCCAACTCGGCATACTTATTACACGGACAATGATACCATGCTGCCGCAACTTTTTGGCTGCATCTACGGCCAGATAGACCTCGGAGCCAGTGGCGATAAGTATCAGTTGGGGAGCCTCTTCGCTATCAAGCAGGACGTAGCCGCCTTTGGACGCATTGCTGGCACTGGCCAGTTCAGTACGGTCAAGTGTGGGCAATGCCTGTCTGGTCAGTACGATCGCTACGGGTCCCTTGCATGTGATGGCGGTACGCCAGGCTTCAGCGGTCTCGTTGGCATCGCCTGGACGAATGACAGTCAGCTGAGGAATGGCACGCAAGGCTGCGAGCTGCTCGATTGGCTGATGGGTAGGCCCATCTTCGCCGAGGCCGATGCTATCGTGGGTGAAGACATAAATAGTCTTGAGGCCCATCAGTGCAGCAAGGCGAATGGGTGGGCGCATATAGTCCGAGAAGATCAGGAAGGTTGCCCCAAAGGGGATAAGACCACCATACAGGGCCATCCCGCACCTAATCCCTTCATATATGTATTGGTAGAGGGTGCAAGGTCCGCTGAACCGCCAATGAGTGAGGTTAGCCTTGGCGCGATTGCATTGAGTACCTGACCCGAAGCGGAGCGACTGGCCAGGGATTCGCCAGCTTTAAAGGTGGGAATAGCACTATCCCAACCTGCGGGTAGCTCCCCGCTCAATTCCTGTTCCCAATGCGTAGCAAGTTCAGGATAGGCGCTGCTATAGGCTTGATATTGTTCCTGCCATGCCTGCTCCTGGGCGGCACCACGCTCAATGGCTTGACGGAAATAGGCGACAGCCTCTTCTGGCTCGTAAAAGGGTTCCTCCGAGGGCCAGCCCAGATTGCGCTTGGTCAGGATGACTTCTTGTGCGCCTAGCGGTTCACCGTGAGCTTTAGCGCTATCTTGCCGATTGGGACTGCCATAGCCAATATGGGTACGTACGATAATGAGCGATGGACGATCAGTCTCGGCTTGAGCAGCCACAATCGCGGCTTCTAAGGTAGCGAGGTCATTAACATCGGGCACCTTCTCTACATGCCAGCCGTAGCTTGCAAAGCGCTGGCCAACATCTTCGCCAAAAGTTAGATCGGTTTGTCCCTCAATAGTGATCTTATTGTCATCGTAGAAATAGATCAACTTCCCCAATTTGAGGAAACCGGCCATCGATGCGGCCTCTGCTGCAACACCCTCCATCAAGTCGCCATCGCTGGCAATAGCATAAATATAGTGGTCGATAATTGAATGGTTGCCCCGGTTGTAACGATTGGCAAGAAAGCGCTGTGCAATGGCCATGCCCACGCCATTAGCAAAGCCCTGGCCAAGTGGACCAGTAGTAGTTTCTACACCAGCGGTTTCGCCATACTCCGGGTGCCCTGGTGTAGAGCTTTCCCACTGACGGAAATTTTTCAGATCGTCCAAAGAAAGATCATAGCCGGTCAAATGCAACATGCTGTAAATTAACATAGAAGCATGGCCAGCGGAAAGGATAAAACGATCACGATTGACCCAGGCTGGATTGCGTGGGTTATAGCGCATAAAGCGGGTCCATAGTAAGTACGTGAGAGGGGCCAGTGCCATTGCGGTACCCGGATGCCCAGAATTAGCCTTTTGTACACCGTCCATAGCAAGTGTACGAATTGTATTGATACAGAGTTGTTCAAGTGTCTTCTGTCGTATTGGTGTCTGCTGCTGTATTGTCATTAATCCTCCATTCGTGGGTGCTTATTTATTGTACATTGTACACTAATAACCCATCCTTATGATACTACAGATGCGCACACAATTGTGCCCATTGCTATTGCTATTTTGTAGTGCCAGGATGAGTGCAGGTCTTTTTAATGATGATATATGCTTATCAACATATATCACCTAGTTTGACCTTACTACTAATGTATAGTAAAAAGCCGTAATATTACAACTGTATTGCTCATTGGTCCTTTTTTGCCTTTTGTTGCAGTTCGTACAGCTTACCAATGGCCTCGATTGGTGTTAGCTCATCGATGGCGAGCGCTTTAATCTCCTCGATAAGGGGATGCGGCTCGGAGGCTAGCAGTGTCATCTGCCAAGCGACCGGCATAGTCATATCGCGCATGGCCTTGCGGCGCATTTTTGCATCACCTTTGCGCTCTAGCTCCTCTAAAATTTCCTGTGCTCTGTGAATAACTGGTCGCGGAATGCCCGCAAGTTGGGCAACATGGATACCATAGCTTCTATCAGCCCCACCAGGGACAATTTTGCGCAAGAAAATGATTTTGCCATCTTCTTCCGCTACTGCAACATTCAAGCAGCGAATGCGCGGCAACAATTGTGCAACCTCCACTAGCTCATGATAGTGAGTTGCAAAGAGCGTGCGCGCGCCACTGCGCTTATTGTTATGCAAGTATTCGACTACCGCGCGAGCAATGGCCAGTCCATCGTACGTGCTCGTACCGCGTCCGATCTCGTCCAGAATAATCAGACTACGTGGTGTTGCATGATGCAAGATGTTTGCCGTTTCCACCATTTCGACCATGAAGGTACTCTGTCCGGTTGCCAGATCGTCTTGCGCGCCGATACGCGTAAAGATACGGTCAACAATGCCGATCTGGGCCACTTCTGCTGGCACATAACTGCCAAGCTGGGCCATCAGCGTGATCAAGGCAACCTGACGCAGATAGGTTGATTTACCGGCCATATTGGGACCCGTAATGATCGCAATTTGAGATTCGTGGTTAGATAGGTTAGTATCGTTCGGGATAAAGGGTGTATCGGCCTGTGTTTGTTCAACCACCGGATGGCGACCGGCCACAATATGAATAGTATCCCCCTCGTTCAGTTGCGGACAACAATAGTTGGAGCGCGCTGCCACCTCGGCCAGACTGAGATAGACATCAATCTCAGCAAGTGCATGAGCCGTCGCCAGAATACGCTCTGCTTCGTGAATAGCAATATCTCCACGCAGTTGTATAAAGAACTCATTCTCCATTTTATTAATGCGTTCTTGCGCATTGAGCACGAGCGTTTCATATTCCTTCAGATCGGAGGTAATATAGCGTTCGCAACTCTTCAGCGTCTGGCGGCGCATATAGTCAGCCGGGACACGGTTAAGCTGAGCATTCGAGACCTCAATAAAATAGCCAGAAGCTTTGTTATAGTCAACCTTCAGGGTACTAATGCCGGTACGTTTGCGCTCGCGTTGTTCTAGATTAGCGATCCACTGGCGACCGTTCTGTGAAGCCTCTTTCAATTTATCCAGTTCCGCACTAAAGCCCGGACGGATAATATTCCCCTCGGTAATGCTGACGGGTGGTTCTTCGACAATGGCGTGTTCAATCAGCCTAATGATGTCGTTATTGTCCGAGAGACGCTGTATGAGCCGTGTGAGAGATGGCTTGTCGGCTATCTCGCTCTCGTCTATACAGAGCCGTATGTCATTGGCGGAGCGCAAACCGTTGGCCAGGGCCACCAAGTCGCGTGGTGTAGCGATGCGTTGGCGTACGCGGTTAATCAGCCGCTCGACATCGCCCGCCTTTTTGAGTGCTTCGGCCAAACGCGCCTGCAAGAGTGTATCATTGATCAGTTCACCGATGGCCTTTTGACGCTCTTGTAGTTGCGTTATATCGAGTAGCGGCTGACCAATCCAGCGGCGTAGTAAGCGTCCGCCCATCGGACTACGTGTTCTATCGAGCACCCAGAGTAATGAGCCTTTGCTAGAACCATGACGACCCGTCTCAAAGAGTTCCAGATTGCGCCGTGTGTATGGATCGAGCGTCATAAAGCCGCTGGTAGAATAGGTTTCCAGCACAATGAGTTGTTGCAACAGGCCTTTTTGTGTTTCCTGGACATAGGCCAATACAGCCCCAGCTGCGCGAATGGCTAGCGGAAATTGAGCACAACCGAAGCCTTCCAGCGAACTGACCTCAAACTGCTGCATGAGGCGATGACAAGCATCTTCTTCACTGAAGTAACGCGCGTCGTAAGGCGTGACATGACCAGCGATGCCTGTGAGCAATTTGCTCAGAGGGGCGTAGTCATCTTCTTCTGCTTCCTCCTCGATATCGGGAATTTCTGCATTTGCATTGCCATTGGCCCCCAGTTTCGTGACCTGTTTCTCGCTCATTACTGTTGCGAGCCAGCGGCGTTTACGATTGCCCAGGCGGCTATAGTGTGCTGGGATCAAGACCTCTGCGGGTCCTACGCGTGAGATTTCCTGCTGGATGGCTAATTCTGGCTCCAGGGTATTGAATTGTGTGACGGCGAACTCACCTGTTGTGATATCGATATAGGCAATGCCGACTGCGCTTTTTCCCGCAACGACGCTCGCCAGGAAGTTGTTGCGTTTGGCGGCAAGCATAGTGGGATCGATGACCGTGCCTGGTGTCACGACACGGACCACTTCACGATCCACTAGTCCTTTAGCAAGTGCGGGATCGCTTGTTTGTTCACAAATGGCAACGCGATAACCTTTACTCACCAGCCGCGCCACATAGCCATCGGCGGCATGATGCGGGATACCTGCCATGGGTGACTTTGCACCACGGCCAAAGTCACGGCGTGTCAGGGCTATCTCCAATTCGCGTGCGACGATTTCCGCGTCGTCGTCGAACATCTCGTAGAAGTCGCCCATACGGAAAAAGAGTATGGCGTCAGGATGCTGCTGTTTAATTTGTAGATATTGTGCTCTTACCGGGCTATGATTTGGTTGCTGTTTGGCATGCTCTTCAAATAACACGTCCGATCTTCCCTCCATTAAGCTCGGTTTCCAGTATATGCTTATTCTTATGTGGCGTCAATTTGCTGTGGAGCAATGGGCTAAGACTTTGATGAGAGATGACGACAGTTGTGTATTAGGAAGTTAGCAACGTGAAGCAAAAGGATACCGGAATTGCAGACGAAGTTTCTCAAAGGGAAAGTTGTGAGGAACCGCTATATCATCGAAGAACTGCTTGGCACAGGCGGTTTTGGAGCGGTTTATCGAGTACGGGATCGACACGTTAAAACTCATCTATTCGCACTCAAAGAGTTAATAGAACCCAATAAATATGAGCGCGAGAGCTTTGGCTTCGAGTGCGAACTCCTGAAGCAGCTCGACCATCCTGCGCTCCCTCATGTCTATCATGGTTTTGAGGATGAAAAAAATCATCGTCTCTACATGCTGATGGACTACGTGGATGGTATTAATTTAGAGAAGTTGCGGCAACACCAACCAGAGGAGTGTTTTACATTGCGGCACGCCCTTAAAATCATGGCTCCCATTATTGCCGCTATAGCCTATCTGCACGCTCAAAACCCGCCCATCATTCATCGTGATATTAAGCCAGCGAATATTATTGTGCCTTGGACTGGTGATGACTCTGTGCTGGTAGATTTCGGCATGGCGAAGACCTATGAGCAAGACTCAACGACCACTGCGGTACGACACTGCTCTCCTGGTTATGGAGCACCCGAACATTATGCACAAGGCACGAATACCCGCACTGATATTTATAGTCTGGCAGCTACGTTTTATGTCCTTCTTACTGGTACTATACCAGCTGATTCGCTGTACCGTATGACATGGCTAAGTAGCCAAGGTGTTGATCCGCTCAAGTCGGCCCTTGTTGTTGCCCCCAACGTGCCGCCAGCTGTCGCTGATGTCTTAACGCGTGCGATGGCCATCAATAGCAATGATCGTTTTGCCACCGTTGAGGAATTTTGGGATGCCTTGAATGAGGCTGTACCAGCACCTCTTCACGCACCTCCCCAGCAACTACCCCCACCCACATTGCCAACGGCGGTTGTCTCAGAGGCTTGCGATGATACTGCTCAGTCAAGTCGCGTGCCTGAGCAGCCACTCCCACAGATAATGGTGCGCAATGTGTTGCCAGCAGAAGCGCATGCTACCAAGAAGCGCTCTGTGCTTCTTTCTATTACTGTATTGGCATTTGCCACTGTATTATTAGGTATTCTCTTTAATTTACTCAGACGCCCTGTTTGACGGGGGCAACTACCTCCATGCTCTTTATGTTACCAATAGCCAATTTAGCCCCTTGGCTAGCAGTTCTTCATAGGGCGTCTGGGGCAGAACTATTACTTCGTAGTTCAGGCGAAGACACTCTTTCCCATTAGGTAACGTCAAAACCAGAGGTGGTGTCGGAACAGCACACTTCTTCAAATAACGGTACCTAATCGCGGAAAATTTTTGCCCATGAGCGTTTGATGAAGTTAGATTGGGAGGCTGATTTTTTCTCTACCGAGGTTTGCTGCTCATCCTCTTCGGTCATACGCTCTTCTTTTATATGCGGAGCTTCTTCGGTCTGATGAGCTTCTTCTGCTAGCAAGATGTCACTAGATAGGATTAACGGAACCGCTTCCTCTTCTCTCTTAGCGTTAGCCTCAACCATATCCAGTTCCACTTCATTACTCGTGACTATAAGAAGCTCTGGTGGCCGGGTTGATGCGACCAACGCTGTAGTGGGTTCTTCCATTATATCTGTTAATAGGGGTTCTCGTGCCACCGGGTCTGGCCTCGTTTTAGGAAGCAGAATCGAGGGTAAGCTCTCGGTCTGCTCATCGTCGCTTATCAATTTTTGCAGGAGCAGTGTTGCAGTTTGTGCAATGAATGAGTCATCAGGCTCTTTCTCTACAGGCTCTTTCTCTAAAGGAGGCAATGAGGTGGGACTAGCTTCGTTGAGAGAATCAAGCCAGTCGTAAGCTCCTGCTAGAGCATGTTCACACCACGCTGTATAGTCATTATGGACAATACCCATTTGTTCACAGCGTTCGAGCAATTGCATCATAGAGCCGAGCCAGCTATCGCCGCGTTCGAGCATTCTGTCGAGCAGATCTATATCTTCAACGCCAGTTGCGTGTAGCTGTACGAGCACAGTTAGAGCCATAGGCGTGGGGAGAACTCGCCTCATTCGTTCGGCATTTCGTGCAATTT
>VBJK01000447.1 GCA_005879655.1 Chloroflexota bacterium
GTGTTATTGAAACCGCTGAGAGACGCGATAGCCGATGGGGATCATATTTATGCCGTGATCAAGGGAACGGCAGTCAATAACGATGGCAAAACATTTGGCTATAGTGTGCCCAATCCGGTTGCTCAAACAGAAGTCATTCGACAAGCACTGGAGGTGGCTCATGTCCATCCACGCACTGTGAGTTATGTTGAGGCCCACGGTACAGGGACGAAACTGGGAGATCCTATTGAAATTGCGGGTCTCTCCGATGCATACAAGGAATATACCTCAGAGAAACAATACTGTGCGATTGGCTCAGTTAAGTCTAACATCGGTCATTTGGAGGCAGCAGCAGGAATTTCCCAGATTACTAAAGTAATACTTCAGATGAAGCATAAGAAGCTCGTTCCATCGTTATTACATACAAGCAAGCTCAATCCGAACATTGATTTTGAGAAGACACCCTTTTTTGTTCAACAATCGCTGGGAGATTGGCAACAGCCAGTATTGCATGTGAATGGGAAGATGACGGTATACCCGCGACGCGCTGGGGTCAGTTCATTTGGGGCAGGAGGAGTGAATGCTCACGTCGTTTTAGAGGAATATCAGGCGAAAGATGATAAACATATCAAAGAAGAAATAGATAGAGAAGCTGTGATTATTGTATTATCGGCTAAGAAAGAGCTGAATTTGCGTGAATATGCTCAACTCCTAAAAGACTCTATAAAGAAAAGTCTGCTAGACGCGGGCCACATGGCAAGGTTGAAAGATATTGCTTATACGTTGCAAACAGGTCGGGACCCAATGTCATGCAGGCTGGCATTTACAGCGAGAGGGCCAGAGGAAATCCTTGAGAAACTTTCGTTCTTTCTCAGTTCTCGTAAGGATCTTGAGAAGAACGCTGTATACGTTGGATACGGAACAGCAGGAAGAAAGCTAGCAACGGAGGAGGATCTCGACGATCTCCAAGTTGTTCGATCATCACCAGTTATGTTGGAAAAGATAGCAGAACTTTGGGCGGGCGGAAGAGAGATAGACTGGGCAAGCATGTATCGAAATGAGAGACGTTTCAAGGTGTCTTTGCCAACATATCCTTCTTCAAAAGAGAGATACTGGGTTGGGGGACAGCTTGTAGAAGCGCCGCAGGCAGAGAATGAAAAACCAGACAAGCCTGGACGTTCCACCTTTCTAGCAGAGCTGTGCCAGGCGATCCCTGGAGAGCGCCTGGGCATGCTTGAAAAGTATCTGCAAGATAAACTGGCAAGATTGCTAGCTTTCAGTCCCCCTGACGTGCCAGAAGTTCATCAGGGCTTTTTTGACCTGGGAATGGAATCGGTTCAGACCGAACAGTTTCTGGTTTCGCTTAAAAAATGTTTTCGGATTGATATGGCTGAAACAGCTCTCTTTGATTATCCCAACATTTCAGCATTATCTGCGTACATCGTCAAGCTCATTCCTTTTGAAGATCTGGTTGAAGATCCGTACCAATTTGCCTTCAGCAGTCCAATGGCAGATATACCTGACCGTAGCGGCGGGCTTGCTCTGCCTTCTGTGCCAGAGGAAAAACAGCCAAAAAATATGCAAGAGCCAATTGCCATCATTGGGATGGGATGCCGTTTCCCAGGAGGATGCCATGACCCTGAAACCTTCTGGAAGTTCTTAACGGAAAGTGGTGATGGAGTCATCGAGGTTCCCAGGGACCGATGGCGTATTGAGGACTTCTATGACTCTGATCCCAAGGCTGCTGGCAAAATCTATCTCAAAGAGGCTGGGTTTTTACAGGAAAATGTGGGTGACTTTGATGCCCGCTTTTTTGGTATATCGCCACGGGAAGCAGTTGAAATGGACCCCCAGCAACGACTGCTCTTGGAGGTGAGTTGGGAAGCTCTAGAGCGGACAGGCATCCCTGTGAACCAACTCAAAGGGACGCAAACCGGTGTTTTTATCGGAATCGTTGGTTCCGAATATGCCCTTTTGCCTCGTGAGAGCGTCGCTGTAAACCCCTACAGGCTGACAGGTTCCCTGTCTAATATGGCTTCTGGTAGAATTTCCTATACGTTAGGCGTACATGGTCCATCGATTTCCCTTGATACGGCCTGTTCATCATCACTGGTCGCGGTTCATCTAGCGTGTGAAAGTTTACGCAGAAGGGAATGTACTTTGGCTCTGGCTGGAGGCGTTAGTCTACTGCTAGCGCCTGATGGATTTCTCTCTCTCTGTGCATTACACGCGCTGTCATTAGACGGAAGATGCAAAACGTTTGACGCCGCTGGCGATGGCTATGGACGCGGTGAGGGATGTGGAGTGGTAGTCTTAAAAAGGCTTTCTGATGCTTTGCGAGAGCACAATCCCATTTTAGCCGTCATCAAAGGAACGGGTGTGAATCAAGATGGTCCAGGCAGCGGTCTGACAGTGCCAAATGGAAAGGCTCAAAAGGCTTTGATCCTCAAAACACTTGAGGCAGCAAACCTCTCGCCCGCAGATATTGGGTATGTGGAGGTTCATGGAACGGGCACCGCTTTAGGAGATCCCATCGAATTTCAGGCATTGACGGAAGTATTTGGCAAAGAGAATAAGCGAGAGATGCCGCTCTCTATCGGTTCGGTCAAAAGCAATATCGGACACTTGGAAGCAGCGGCAGGGATTGCAAGTCTGATTAAAACAGTCTTATGCTTGCAGCACAAGCAAATTCCACCAAATCTGCATCTACACACAATCAATCCAAAAATCCGCTTGGAAAGTATTCCGGCGACAGTCCCTCAAAAATTGCTTCCCTGGGAAACCACGGGAACACATCGGATATCAGGGGTGAGTTCGTTTGGGTTTAGTGGCACCAATGCTCATGTCATCGTCTCAGAATGGCAAGACGCCCCGATGGCCTCTTCGCGCTCTTCTTTCGAGAGGCCCTGGCATATTCTGGCCCTTTCAGCAAAGGATGAGAAGGCCTTGTCTCAACTCATAGCCAGGTACGGAACGCACTTTGACCATATCAGCTGCGAGAAACTGGAGGATATATGCTTTACAGCGAGTGCCGGGAGATCGCATTTTTCTCATCGCATTGCTTTTATTGCAAAAGACCTGGAACAAATGAGAAAGATATTCTCCGCATACCTGAGCGGAAATAAAGATGAAGGAGTAATCGAAGGGAAAGGCCTGGATCACACGCATCCCAAACTTGCCTTTCTGATCCAGGGGAAAATCAAGCAGGAACTAGCGCAAGCCTTGTTTGCAACACAGCCAATTTTCCAACAAACACTCCGCTCCTGTGACGAACGATTCCAGCAGTTAGTCAATCTCTCCTTGCTAGAAAAAAGTGCGCTGGGAGGGAGTGTACATGCCGGGTTACTGGATGATGCTCTTTCGTTTGCCTTGCACTTGAGCTTGTTGAAAGTATGGGAATTATGGGGAGTCAGACCCGGTGCGGTTATGGGATGCAAAAGCGGAGCATTGGTTGCGGCCTGTGCTGCCGGAATTATGGATATGGAAGCAGCATTCAGCCTTCTTCTAGCACGTTGGGGAGTGACGATAAAAGGAGATGATAAGAGATCCTTGCATGACCCGCATATTCGGCTCATCTCCGGGAGTACTGGTAGACCCATCGAAAGGCTGGAGGCTCTCTCATATCAGTATTGGGAGCAGGTTTTGAGCAGGGAGCAAAATTGGAAAAAAGGTATAGAATCCCTTCACAGCCTCGGATATGCCTATTTTCTGCACATAGGTTTAGGAGATGATTCTGACTCTCAAGAGAAACTTTTTACTAGCTCTGGCGCACACTACTTTCCATCCGTTACTGAGGCCGTCCCGTGGAGAACCTTAACCCATACCCTGGCCAATCTTTATTGCCTGGGATTAGACATTGATTGGTCAGGTTTTGAGCAGGGCTATAGTAGACAAAAAGTGCTTTTGCCGACCTATCCATTCCAACGAAACTATTTTTGGTGTGAGACGACGGACTGCTCAGTTCCCCAGGAAAAAACAGAGAGCGGATCAGCAGAAAGACACGCTCATTCCCCCCTTGAGGGAAGAATCATTAACTCTTCCCTTCAGATGAAACAGATTGAGTATTGTCTGAGTTTAGATGCTATTCCCGATGTGAGAGACACCCATAGCATATTGCATGTTGGGCATTTTCTGGAGATGCTCCGTTGGGCAGTCAAGAGTATCTATCGTACAACGGCATTTCGTGTTCAAACCATTGATTTTCTCATGGTAGTATTAATACCCGAGAGTGGGACAGTAACGCTCTCATTGATGCTCAATGCAAAAAAGAGCAATGAGCTGGATTTCTCTTTTTTGAGTTACCGGGGAGAAGGCATCTGGAGTAAGCATACACAAGGAACCATACTTCTGGATAACACAGATTCAGATAATACAGGTTTAAGTCGATCCGTCAATGCGGATTTCAAATCTGCTATCATCAGTCGCTGTACGGATCAGTATTCTGGCGCGGAATTTTATCACCAGCTTCAAGAAAGAGGACTCTTTTTGGGTGAGAGCGTCCAGTGGCTTGAACAGATTTGGTGCTGTGAAGGGGAGGCATTGGCACGGTTGAAGTTGCCCCGCAGCTTGAAAACTCCCCCCGCATATGAGAAGGAAATCCATCCTGGGGTGTTTGATGCCTGTGCACAATTATTTCATGCAGCATTATGCAGAAGTGCGAGTAAAGATATGAGATATATGGTAACAAAGCGGGAGGACTTTGCTCGCAGTAACCAGCCTGTGGATCAAGTTTTCTGGTGTCACGTGGTCCTGCAAGAGAACTCACAAACAACCGGCCAACTGAAAGGGAGATTTCATCTATTTGATCAGAACGGCACGGTAGTAGCGCAGATACGCAGTGCCGTAATGAAGGGGCTGAGCAAGAAACGCGATGGCGCTTTCATGAACTCTTTCCACCAGCCTGAAATAGCAAAAGAGCGAAAAAGTGAAGCAAAAATTATGCGCGATTTAAGAGGTTTGAGCCAGGATCAATGGAGAGACTGCCTGAATGATTACTTGCAACAAGTACTCGCTCGAATTCTAGGATTAGAAAGGAATGATTTGAGTATAAATGATGCGCTTATAGATGTCGGTATGGATTCAATAGTAGGTATGGAGACCAAGTGTCAACTGGAAGAAGAGCTGGGTATCTACTTACCACTAGAGCTCTTGATTGTTGGGCCGAGCATTAATGGGTTAACAGAGTCAATCATTCCGCTTCTCTCAATAGAACCATCCTCAATAGAGCGTGAGATGAGGGATAAACCTCTGTCCATGTATGATATGGATATTCGCTCGTGGATTGTCCATCGCAAGTCCAATCCACAGGCAAGAGTCAAGTTATTTTGTTTTCCATACGGAGGCATTCGCGGATCTTCATTGTACCGCGGGTGGCAAGCTCTGTTACCCGATTATGTAGAAGTCTGCCCTGTTCAGCTTCCCGGCAAAGGAAACCGCGTGAGAGAAAAGGCCTTTACTGATGTAGAGAAAGCAGTTGAGATATTGAAACAGATACTGACTCCGGAGCTTGATCGCCCGTATGCTTTTTACGGACATAGCGTGGGTGCTTTGCTGGCCTATAGGCTGGCGTATAAGCTTTGGAGTGAGCTGGACAATAAGCCGGGGCCTCTTTTCGTTGGGGCGTATTCGTCGCCGACGATTCAGCCTAACCCGCTTCTCTCGTTCAGCAGAGCGAAGTTTAAAGAGATAGGATACAATGATATTCCAGACCCAGAGAGCCTTTTCTCAACCACGCCGGAAAAAAGAGAGGAAATGCTTACTGTCCTTGATTCAATAGTGGGCGTAAGTCTGGAACTGCAACAACTTTCTTTACCACTAGGACTTACGGAATTGCGAATGGTCGGAGGTTACAATATGATCGATACAAGGATATTTGATGTTCCGATAACGGCATTTTATGGCAAATTGGATGATAAAGTCAGAGAGCCTGAAATGAACGCTTGGCAGGAGTTAACAAAAGATTCCTTCACGTTACATGCTTTACCTGGAGACCATCTGTTCCTTCATGAAGAGCAGGACCAGAAACAGCTCCTAGCATTGATATCCCACGACTTGGAAAAATATAAGTGAAAGGATCACTACAGTGGCACAGATTCACAACCTGCTATACTACCGAAGGTCAGAAGTTGCGGGTTTGAAGGTCTGAAAGGTCAGAGTAAGTAGGCTGTCAAGAGCAGTCTTGTGGCAAGCAGTGGTTTGAGACAAGCATTCAACAATGGCCTGCTTAAACAGGCCGAAGTTCTCATAGTATTTGGTATAGAGGCATTCTTTTTTCACAAATTTCCACAGCTGCTCAATCAAATTGAGGTTGGGAGAATACGGTGGAAGAAAGAGCAGTTCAATATCCAGATGCTTGGCAGTCTCCATAACAAGCCGACAGCGTTGATAACGAGCATTATCCATGACCAGCGTGATGGGTCCTTTTAGTGCCTATCCGAAAAGGAGCCTGACTTCCCCGCGCTTTTCCCTTTCTCGCCCCTATTTCTTGCAAGTTCCTAACCATCATGACCTTCTTGATCTTATTTGGAAAAGGAGATCCTCTTATGACAACCAAAGGGCTGTATTTCGACGGCACCAAAAAGCA
>VBJK01000448.1:0-8226 GCA_005879655.1 Chloroflexota bacterium
GAGGTGAGTGTGAAATGGCGATCGCCGGAGGGGTCAATGTCTCGATACATCCCAACAAATACCTGTGTCTGGCACAAGGCCAGTTTGTCTCCAGTAACGGACATTGTGAAAGCTTTGGGATAGGAGCTGATGGCTATGTCCCTGGTGAGGGCGTGGGAGCAGTCCTGCTCAAACCACTGGGGCAAGCAGAGACAGACGGGGATCATATTTATGGAGTGATCAAAGCGACGGCCATCAACCATGGAGGCAAGACCAATGGGTACACCGTTCCCAATCCACAGGCGCAAACTGAAGTCATTGGACGGGCACTTTCGGATGCTAGAATAGATCCCAGAACGATCAGCTACATCGAAGCGCACGGAACCGGGACCGTGCTGGGAGATCCCATTGAGATTGCTGGGCTGACGCATGCCTTTCAACAGGCGGGGAGCTATGTAGAGAGCGGGGAAGGGGAAGAAATGGGTGGAGACATCACATCGCCCCCATTCTCGCCTACCTCTCCCACCGGGTGGTGTGCCATCGGCTCAGTGAAATCGAACATTGGACATGCCGAGAGTGCTGCTGGGATCGCTGGGATAACGAAAGTACTGTTACAGATGCGCTACGGGCAATTGGTTCCCTCGTTGCATACAGAGGTGCTCAATCCACACATCGATTTCAGTGCCACGCCCTTTGTAATACAGCGGGAACTCACTGCGTGGAAGCGCCTTCAGGTGCCAGGGGCAAGTGGAGGAAAAGAAGTTCCTAGGCGTGCAGGTATCTCCTCGTTCGGGGCTGGCGGGTCCAATGCACACGTGATCATCGAGGAGTACATCCATAGCCATCGGGCTGGCCTCGATGATCAGGAGCTTCCCGCTGAAGGAATACCAAGAACTTCATCTCGTCCAGCGATGATTGTGCTCTCTGCTCGCACTGAAGGACAACTGCGTGAGCGTGTGCAGCAATTGCTAATTTGGACACAGGACCGTATGGTGCAAAAGCCCAAAACGTTTTGGGGAATGGGAGGATTTGGGGACACCCCCATAGGCGCGGACTTTAGCAGAGGGCTTCCCTCAGCGCCTCTTTTTCTTGCCGCCTCCGGCGGCAGGAGGGAAGAAAAGGGGTATTTGGGGACACCCCACACCCCGCCAGGGGAGCTGCCGCCCCCTGGCCCCCCGCTAAAGTCCGCCAGGGAGGCTTCACCCCCTGGACCCCCAATCTCTACCACCTCTCTTGTTTCTGCACTAGACAATATGGCCTATACGCTGCAAGTTGGACGCGAGGCAATGGAGGAGCGCTTTGCACTACAGGTTGACTCGCTTACAGAACTCGCGGAGAAGCTGGAGAGGTATCTCTGCGATGCGGAGGACAAGGATGGGGACTGGTATCGGGGACAGGTGAAACGGAATGATCCAATCAGAGCTTTGGCTACCGATGAGGATGGACAGAAAATAGTTACAGCCTGGATGAGCAAAAGGAAGTATGACACGTCGGATCAGTCTGCCAACCTACCCCTTTGCCCGCGAACGCTACTGGCTTCCTACCATCTCCCTATCTGGCCGTATGGGCGAGCACCTGCACGCACTCATAGCAGGCCACGCCACCCTGCATCCCCTCGTTCAACACAATACCTCGACATTGTGGGAGCAACGGTTCAGTTCAACATTTTACGGCGACGAGTTTTTCCTGGCCGATCATCAGGTCTTAGGGCAACACATCATGCCAGCAGTGGCTTATCTGGAGATGGCACGTGCAGCGGTCCAAGAGGCTCTTGGTGACACTGCAACGCGAGAGAGGCTCAGCATGGACCTCACTGATATTGTGTGGGCCCATCCTCTGGTCGTAGAGGAGCAGCCCGTCACTGTGCACATCACCCTCTCTCCACAGGACACCACCACGATTGCCTTTATCATCAGTGCCGATGCTCCTGGGGAAGAGGAAAACGCAGAGTTAGTCTACAGCCAGGGCCGAGTTGTACTTCATGCCCCACGCTCCTCTATCCCCAACGTAGATCTTGCGGCAGTCCAAGCACGATGCCAGCACGCCACGCTCTCAGGTCCTGAGTGCTACCAGCGCATACGTTCGCTTTCCATCAACTATGGACCCGCTTTCCAGGGGATCGAGCAAGTGATGGTGGGAGAGGAAGAGGTCCTGGCTCGCTTCCGTTTGCCAAAGATGGTGAGCCAGACACATGTGGAAAATGGTTATAGCAAATCGGCCAGCAAGAGTCTACCTGCCTACATGCTGCACCCCAGCCTGCTGGATGCGACCTTGCAGGCCTGCATAGGGTTGCAAGTCGTGCCTGTAGTGGGGCAAGAAGCCCAATCATCTGCGCCAGTCGTGCCCTTTGCGCTCTCAGCGTTGGAGATCGTGGGGACGTTACCAGCACAGGGCTGGGCATGGGTCCGCCGCAGACCTGACGGTACAGCCAGTAAAGTCTTCGATATAGAGATGTGTGATGATGAAGGAAAGGTTGCAGTACGTCTGCGCGGTTTGAGTACTCGCGTCCTGATAGGTGAAGAAGAGACGCAGACAAGGCTGTTGATACCCTGTTGGAAAGAAGAGACCATCCCAATACTCCCGCATTCAGAGGAAGTGGACACTCCCATTGAGTCGCTGGTCCTGCTGTACGAGCTACCAGACTCCCTCACTTCGTACATCCAGTCTCAAATAGCCTCAGAAGGACACGGCCAGGGATTGAAAGTGCATAAATGGCACTGCAAGCAGTTCCGCAGAGAACAGTGCTTCCAAAACGCGGTCATACAACTCATCCAGGAGCTTCAGCACCTAGTACAATCTAGACCAGAGGGGCAGTTGCTAGTACAAGTTGTGATAGGAAGCACAGAGGAACCATCTTTCCTCGAAGCCCTTACAGGCGTCCTCCAGACTGCGCAGCAGGAATACCCGCAACTACGAGCACAATTAATCGAAATACAAGGAAAACCAGAAGAAGAAACATTACTTGCCTTGCTACGCGAGAACCAGCACAGACCGTACAAACCGTACATCCGCTATCAAGATGGCAAGCGTTGGGTACGAGAGTGGCAGGTAGTACACACAGGCGAGGAGGGTTACGCAAGCGACGACGGGGACATCGTTCAGAGGGAATATGTGCCCTGGAAAGAGGGCGGATGCTACCTCATCACGGGAGGAGCCGGAGGTCTGGCCCGGCTCTTTGTGCAGGAGATTGCAAGCTACGTGGAGACGGCCACAGTGATCCTGGTAGGTCGATCCGTACTGTCTCAGGAATTACATGCCCATCTGGGGCGGGTAGGCCGCGCCGGTCTACACATCGACTACCAGCAGGTGGATGTCGGTGATGGGCCTGCCGTGCACGCTCTCATTCAGAAGGTGCTCGCACAACATGGACACCTGGATGGGATCATCCATGCTGCTGGTGTGCTACGCGATAGCCTTCTCCTCAATAAGACGCCTGAAGATGTGCATGAGGTGCTGGTCCCCAAGGTCATCGGGGTTGAGCTGTTGGATGAAGCCAGCGACGCGCTCTCCCTAGACTTCTTCATCCTCTGTTCATCACTCTCCGCCGTCGTAGGCAACGTGGGGCAGGCCGACTATGCCGCTGCCAATGCCTACCTGAATGCCTTTGCACACCAACGTCAAGCACACGTCTTGGCGGGAAAGCGTCAAGGACAAACGCTCTCAATCAATTGGCCTCTCTGGGAAACAGGCGGCATGCAGATCGAGACAGAGACGAGACAATTGATGCAGAAGCGGATGGGAATAGAGGCAATGGGAACACAGGTGGGAATGAGGACACTCTATCAGGCTCTGGCTTGTGGGCAAGCACAAGTCATAGTGCTACATGGACAGGTAGAGCGCATCAAGCAGCGCTTGCTGCACCAATCAGCCGCATCCCCCATGCAGGCGATCCAGAAGGTGACAGAAGAAGAGCAACAGACCGCAGCGCCCATAGGACAGGAGGTTCTACGGGAGAGAGCATATACTTACTTCAAAAAGCAACTGGCGGCTGTCATCAAATTGCCGGTGCAGCAGATCGATGTCAAGGCCCCCCTGGAAGACTATGGCTTTGATTCGGTTCTAGCTCTCCGTTGGATCTCCGCTCTAGAAGACGCTTTTGGTCCGTTGTCAAAGACACTCCTGTTTGAACACCCGACAGTCCACAGCGTCACGGAGTATTTCCTGCGTAGCTATCCTGAGCAGCTGCAAGGTGTGTTGAGAATCGAGAATGATGGGCAATACCGTTCAAATACGGAGAAAATGCCACCCAAACGTGTAGGGACAGGGTTGACCCCTGTCCGCGTGTCACCCAAGGAGGACGATGCACGTAGGGTTTGGCGGACAGGGGTCAACCCTGTCCCTACACGTTTCTCCTCTACAGGCACAGATAGACACGCTCGACAAGACAAAGAGGCTCAGGCGGGCGATATCGCCATCATCGGGGTCGCTGGACGCTATCCGGGTGCGCGCGATCTAGATGCATTTTGGGAGAACTTATGCACAGGCCGCGATTGCATCACCGAAATTCCCCCCGAACGCTGGGATTACCGCCTCTACTTCTCTAGCGATAAAAATAAGCCTGGAACAACTTACAGCAAATGGGGAGGCTTCCTGGATGGGGTCGATGAATTCGATCCCCTCTTCTTCAACATCTCTCCCCAAGAAGCTGAAAGAATGGACCCCCAGGAGCGTCTCTTCTTAGAGTGCGTCTATGCCACCTTAGAAGATGCTGGCTATACTCGTGAGACTCTGAGCAGGTACCAAGGGAAGGGCTTAACGGGCAATGTAGGTGTCTTTGTGGGCGTGATGTACGAAGAGTACCAACTCTTTGGAGCAGAGGCACAAATACAGGGGCAACCCACCACCCTAGCTGGCAGTCCCTCCTCGATCGCCAATCGGGTCTCCTACTTCTGCAATTTCCATGGACCAAGTATAGCAGTGGATACCATGTGCTCATCCTCTCTGACAGCCATTTACCTCGCTTGCCAAAGCATAAAGCAGGGGACGTGTGGCCTAGCCATTGCTGGAGGCGTCAATGTCTCGATCCATCCTAACAAATACCTGGGCCTGTCACAGGGCAAGTTTGTCTCAAGTCAAGGAACTTGCCGGAGCTTTGGCTTAGGTGCTGATGGCTATGTGCCAGCTGAGGGCGTGGGAGCCGTCTTGCTCAAACCACTGCTGCAAGCAGAAGCCGATGGAGATCATATTTATGGAGTGATCAAGGCAAGCGCCATCAATCACGGAGGCAAGACCAACGGCTACACCGTTCCCAATCCACAAGCGCAGGCTGAAGTGATCGAACAGGCCCTCAAGGATGCTCGCATAGACCCCAGGACCATCACTTACATTGAAGCACACGGCACCGGAACCGTGCTGGGAGATCCTATCGAAATTGCCGGACTGACTCGTGCATTTGAACAAAGGATGCAGGACAATGCAGGTGAGAAGATGGGTGGGGAGCTAGCGTCTCCCCCGTCCTCGCCCACATCTCTATCAGGATGGTGTGCCATCGGATCAGTGAAATCGAACATCGGGCATGCCGAAAGTGCCGCTGGGATTGCAGGGATAACGAAAGTGCTGTTACAAATGCGGTACGGGCATTTGGTCCCTTCGCTACACGCAGAGATGCTCAACCCACACATTGATTTCAGTGCCACGCCCTTTGTGGTACAGCGGGAACTCTCCGCGTGGAAACGACCGCAGGCACTGGTGGCTGGAGAGGAGGAAGAAGTTCCAAGGCGGGCTGGGATCTCCGCTTTTGGTGCAGGTGGATCTAATGCGCATGTAATTCTAGAAGAATATGTGGAGAGGCACCAGAGGAGCCATCAGACAGGCCTCAATGGGGAATTAAAAACAAATCCGTTGCTCATTGTGCTCTCAGCTCGCACCGAAGGGCAGTTGCACAAGCGGGCGCAGCAGTTGTTGGTCTGGTGTAGCCTGTGGGCTTGCCCCATAGATACCAAGGAACCTGTAGAACAAGCCCAGGATTGGCACAAGGCACAATCCCTACACAATCTGGCCTACACGCTGCAAGTGGGACGCGAGGCACTGGAGGAGCGTCTGGCCTTCCAGGTCAGTTCACTCACAGAACTCAAGGAGAGACTGCGGAGATATATCGAAGGATGCACTGAAGGAGGGGACTGGTATCGAGGACGGGTGAAACAGAACGACCCAATAGGAGCTTTTGCCGCAGACGAGGATGGGCAGAAAACAGTTGCGGCCTGGATAAGCAAAGGGAAGTATGAGAAGCTGTTAGAGTGGTGGGTCAAAGGACTCGCAGTCAACTGGAAACTCCTCTATACTGTAGAGGCAGGAGGAGCCTCCATCCTGCCGCGTCGGATCGCGCTGCCGACCTATCCATTTGCCCGCGAGCGCTACTGGTTCCCCACCATGGCCCGCAACGCAACGATGAGTGGAGCAAGTTCACAGGCTTCCCCCTGGGATAGAGTCTCAAGCTATACCATACAGCATCCGCTTCCTGATAGCTTTGATCTGCCACGGACCTTACTGCTGACACCGGGCTGGAAAGAAGAGACAATCTCAAGGCAGAGCCTTGCTGAGGAAGCTCTCCCGTCCACCGACAATCACCTGCTGGTATTGTTGTGTGATCTCCCAGGGATAGAAGCGTCGCGCCTCCAAGCCAAGCTTCCCCAGGGTGGGCGTTGTCGCAGTTTACAGAGCTTACAGCCCCGTCGGGAACAGCGCTTCCAAGACATGATAGCGCAAATGATCCGAGAACTCCAGGACTTGCGACAATCTCGACCAGTTGGATTGGTACTGATACAGGTGGTAGTGGCACACAGAGCGGAGCCGTCCTTGCTTGAAGCCCTTGTTGGTGTGCTCAAGGTGGCACAACAGGAGTATCCAAAACTGCAAGGACAACTGATAGAAGTAGATGGAGAACCAAAAGAAGGAGAATTGCTCACTTGGCTACGCGAGAACCAGTTCCTTCTCCCACACGAGTTCCACATCCGCTACCAGGATGGTCAACGCTGGGTCAGAGAGTGGCGAGAGCTTGATCATGCTCCCGTAGGGGCGCACCCCATAGATGTGAAGTTCGCGCCCCTACGGGAACATGTGCCCTGGAAAAATGGTGGGTGCTATCTCATCACAGGAGGTGCTGGCGGCTTGGCTCGGCTCTTTGTGGAGGAGATAGTCAGACACGTGCAGGAGGCAACCATCGTCCTCGTGGGTCGATCTGCGCAGTCTGAGGAATTGCGTACTTATCTGAAGCAAGTAGGTCGTGCTGGCATCTCCATCGACTACCAGCAGGTGGATGTAGGGGTCGTGCCTTGCGCCGACCCTGTAACACAAGGCACAGATGGGTCTGCTGTACACGCCCTCATTCAGAGGGTAATGCAAAAGCCAGGACGCCTGAATGGGATCATCCATGCAGCGGGTGTACTGCATGACAGCCTCCTGCTGAACAAGACACCAGAGGAAGTGCGGGCCGTGCTAGCTCCCAAGGTAATGGGGGTTGAGCACCTGGATGAGGCAAGCCGAGATATCCCACTAGACTTCTTTCTGTTGTGTTCATCGCTCTCCGCTGTGGCGGGCAACGTAGGGCAAGCTGACTATGCAGGAGCCAATGCCTATCTGGATGCCTTCGCATATGCACGCCAGACCCTGGTTCTGGCAGGAGAGCGCCAGGGAGCAACGCTCTCGATTAATTGGCCCCTCTGGAAAGAGGGTGGCATGCAAATCGAGGCTGAGGCAAGACAGATGATACAAGAGCGGCTGGGAATAGAGGTGATGGAAACAGAGACAGGTATGAGGACGCCATGGGCAAGTGGAACGGATCAAACAGCAATTGCTGCGCCAATCCCCAGATTTCCTCGGTAACAGCAGGCCAACCCCGCCTGTTGAGAGCGTTATGGGTCCTGGTCGAGAGAGTGAACAGGAGCCAGCGGGCAGGGGCAAACCACTGTCCCTTGTCTCTATGGATAAGTTGCGCGAGGCGCTTTCGCGCATGGTTTGCGACTTGCTCAAAGTGCAGATGGAGGAGATCGATGTCGAAATGGAACTCTCAGAATACGGTTTCGATTCGATCACCCTCAAGCTGTTTGCCAATCGCCTCAATCAGAGCTATCAGCTCGATCTGACTCCTGCACACTTTTATGAGTATTCGACCATCGAGCGTCTTGCCCTCTATCTCCAGAGAACCTCTGCGGCCATCCTCACCTCTCATTTTGTGGCCACATTTACAGTAACTCCAGAGGTACCCCAAAAGGACCAGCGCCAAGGCAGGGGGCCAGTTGCAGCACCCAC
>VBJK01000448.1:8283-8859 GCA_005879655.1 Chloroflexota bacterium
TATACAGAGTTTCTGGAGTAATCTGCTCGCAGGAAAAGACTGTATTAGCGAAATTCCGGCCTCGCGCTGGGATTGGCCGACCTCTGCTGGGAGTCAGGAGGCTTCAGAGCAATTGGCCAATGTCAAGTGGGCTGGGGTGATGGAAGGCATCGAGTGGTTTGATCCCCAATTCTTTGGGATCTCTCCCCGCGAAGCCGAGCAAATGGATCCCCAGCAACGACTTCTGATGATGTACGTCTGGAAGGCCATCGAGGATGCTGGCTACGCACCGTCGAGCCTCTCAGGAACTAACACTGCTCTGTTTGTGGGCACAGCCAGCAGTGGCTATGGTGAACGGTTGTCCCAAGCAGGTGTGGCGATTGAAGGCTATTCTGCTACTGGTCTGGCAGCAGCGCTAGGACCCAATCGCATGAGCCATTTTCTCAACCTGCACGGCCCCAGCGAGGCGATCGACACGGCCTGCTCCAGTTCCTTGATTGCCGTTCACCGGGGCATAAGTGCCATCGAGAGGGGAGAGTGTAGCATGAGTATCGTCGGCGGCATCAATACTCTTGTTTCTCCCAAGGCACAGATCAG
>VBJK01000449.1 GCA_005879655.1 Chloroflexota bacterium
GGATCGATCCTCGCACAGTGGGCTATATTGAAGCCCATGGAACGGGGACAGAGCTTGGTGACCCCATCGAAATTAATGGTCTCAAGACTGCCTTCAGCAAGCTCGCACAGACTATGGGAGAGAAACCGGTGCAGGATGCCGTGTGTGGGATCGGTTCAGTCAAAAGCAATATCGGGCATCTGGAGCTAGCCGCTGGGGTGGCGGGTGTGATCAAAGTATTGCTGCAAATGCAGCATAAAAAGCTAGTAAAGAGTCTGCATTGTGAAAGGCTCAACCCCTACATCCAATTGGAAGCCAGCCCGTTTTCTATCGTGCAAGAGAACCGAGAATGGGAAGCGCTACAGGATCAGGCGGGCAACACATTGCCACGACGAGCGGGAGTCAATGC
>VBJK01000450.1:0-23885 GCA_005879655.1 Chloroflexota bacterium
GATGGCAAAGTTCCGGCGTGGGGGTCATGCCAGCCGGAAAGCTGTCGTCAAGCACAATGCCTCTACGACGTTCCATCACATAGAATGGTACACCCATCACCATAAGATCATCGCAGAACAGGTAGACTTCGGGTACCAGGGAAAACACAGGATGCACGCGACGTAACAGATTGGCTTCGCGCTGCATATCATGAGCTTTGGGCGCGATGGGACCAAAGGGCGGTCGGCGTAATACACCCTCCCAGCTTCCAATGCGCACCAGATAGGTCAGGTTTGAGGCACCAGAGGGAAACTGACGTGCTGCAATTGTTCCCTCACCTATGGCAGGTAGCTGCGCGCGCAAGTAGTTTGCGATGCGCAACCAGTCAAGTTGCTCACCTTCACGTACCTCGATAGTGTCTTCAGGTGTCGAAACTAGTTTTCCCGCATCTAGCGTGTTATCGCAATCCATAGCATTTTCTTGCCCTCGTTTCCGTCATTTTGTGGCTCGTGTATAATAAATACAAGAGCACATGTTCAACTGAAGCGTGTTTGCTGGGTTCCAGGCTAATCACTTGGGTAAAAGTATGAGCATAAGTGAGAAGGGCACTAGTACTCTGTCAACCCCTTCAAATGAAGTTTGAAACATGGAACGCCTAGTTTTTGAAACAAACACACACACACTAGTTTTTGAAATTGAAACAAACCACACTACTTTTTGAAATTGGAACAAACGTTAGTTTTTGAAACATGCACCTCGTCAGGTCCGTCCACTATATGCATGACACGCCCATGCGCCCACATCTGAGCCAGCGGAAAATCATCGCTCACGCCAGCAGCGCCAAAAACCTGAATAGCGCGGTTGACTACATTAGTGAGCATTTCAGGCACGGCTACCTTGATCATCGCAATCTCTTGTTGTACAGCCTTTTTACCGAACATATCAATCATCCAGGCGCACTTAAGAGTTAAGAGCCGAGCCTGCTCGATCTCAATTGAAGAGCGTACAATCCAATCCTGAATGACGCCTTGCTCGGAGAGTTTCTTGCCAAACGCAACACGGCTCGTTGCGCGCTGGCACATCAATTCGAGCGCATATTGCGCACTGCCAATCGAGCGCATACAGTGGTGAATGCGGCCAGGTCCAAGGCGCGCCTGAGCAATGGCAAAGCCGGAGCCTTCTTCGCCTAAGAGGTTGGCGGCGGGTACGCGTACCTGCTCGAAGAGCACCTCGCAGTGGCTCTCGTTATCAGCGTAACCCATGACTGGCAGATTACGTCCTACCGTCACCCCTGGCGTGTCTTTGGGCACCAGAATGATGCTCTGCTGACGATGGCGATCGGGATGGGTAGGATCAGTCTTGCCCATCACGAGAAAGATCTTACAGCGTGCACGTGCCGCGCCGGAGATCCACCATTTGCGGCCATTGAGCACGTATTCATCCCCATCACGTGTAATCGACAACTGAATATTAGTCGCATCCGAACTTGCCACATCAGGTTCAGTCATAGCGAATGCCGAGCGTATCTCGCCTGCCAGTAGGGGTTGCAACCATTGAAACTTCTGTTCAGCACTGCCAAACTGGGCCAGAATCTCCATATTGCCTGTATCCGGTGCAGCACAATTGAAGACTTCGGAGGCCCATAGCACACGGCCCATTAATTCAGCCAGGGGCGCATATTCCAGGTTCGTCAGTCCGGCCCCATACTTGTCGTCCGGTAGAAAAAGGTTCCATAGACGTTGCTTGCGGGCCTGCTCTTTGAGTTCGTCAATAATTTCTGCGTGATGGTGGGGATTACCTGATGCGGCAATCTGCTGGGCTGCTTTTGTAGAGCTTTAACTTTGTCGGAATAGGCGAAATCCATGCTGATGCCTCCTTTTGAGTAAGATGGATTGTTATACAGGTAGTATAGCATATGGGTGGGGGAAGATGGGTGAGTGTGTCCAAGCTGACACTTATCCGCAAATCATAGAGAAGGGAACCAAGGTATAAAATGAAGCCTTGTCATTTCCAAAAAGTAGGTAGCCTTGTTCTCCACCTCACAGCCACATCGTTCACATCTCTATGAAAAACAGACTAACCATCGCACCATCGTGTGTAGCATTCCTATTGACAGCAACTGTGGCAGGTAGAGGCAACTAAGAAGGTTGAGTGATGATAGAGCAGGATGGTCGTATTCAGCAATCTTATTTCTCGTCGATTAGATAGGGATTGCCTTTTCTCTTGAATTGATTTCATCACAACTTCTCTACTGATGGTCCTCCTTTCCTGAACCATTATGTTTCTTTGTTCAGCAAAGGAGAATTAACACGTGGACCCACTTGTATTAACCTTCACGCTGTTTGCACTGGAAAGGGAGACACGGCATGGCAGATCAGCCTGCGTCAAGCAACAACATCAACGATCCTGTCACCAGAGGGGGAAAGCGTAAGCCCATTCCACTGGCCATCGCGCGCGGTCCCCATGAGTATCTGCCGGGAGAGCAAGAAGGACCAGTCCAACTGGCAAGCTTAGGCGATCTACTCACCTGGGCTGAGAACTGGGCACGTTCGCGCTCAGTCTGGCCGCTGGGCTATGGGCTGGCCTGCTGTGCCATTGAGATGATGGCCGCAGCTCAGCCGCATTATGATCTATCGCGCTTCGGCTCCGAAGTCTTCCGTTCCAGCCCCCGGCAGGCAGACCTCATGATCGTTGCCGGAACAGTCTCCGTCAAGATGGGACCTCGCTTGCGCCTGCTATGGGAACAGATGCCGGAGCCTAAATGGGTGCTGAGTATGGGACAATGTGCCAATTCCGGCGGAGAATTTTACGATAGCTACTACACAGTACAAGGCGTGGATACCATTGTACCCGTCGATGTCTATGTGCCTGGCTGTCCCCCGCGTCCTGAGCAATTGATTGAAGGCTTGCTCAAGTTGCGCGAAAAGATCTTAAAACAAGGTCTTAAGCTCCGTGGAGAGGATGAGCGTCCATGAGTCAGAAGAGAGAGGAACAGGCTCCATCCAGCGATGAAGCCATCGGGATCAAATCTCAGGAGATGTTGCTCAACATGGGGCCGCAACATCCCAGCACTCATGGTGTCTTGCGCTTAGTACTCACACTGCAAGGCGAGACTATCACGAACTGTACGCCAGTGATTGGCTATCTGCACCGGGGCATGGAGAAGATTTTTGAGAACCGTACCCTCATGCAGGGCATTCGCTACACCGATAATTCCGACTACCTCTCGCCAATGCTCTGCGAGATTGCCTACGTTGGAGCAGTTGAGCAGTTGATGGGCTTAGAGGTGCCACGTCGAGCACAATATATGCGGCTTCTGGTCGGTGAGATGCAACGTATTGCCAGTCATCTGGTGGCCGTGGGGTCCTATCTGATCGATCTGGGAGCCGTAACACCGATCCTATGGGCCTTCCGTGACCGTGAAGGGATTCTCTCCCTGTTTGAAGCGCTCGCTGGCAGTCGCTTCACGGTAAACTATCTGCGCGTGGGTGGGGTCCTGCACGACTTTCCCAAAGGCTGGTTACGCGAGTGTGAAGCGTACTTTGATCAGCTGGAGAAGAATCTGGGAGAATTGGATGCTCTCATCAATGGCAACGAGATTTTTCTGGCACGTACTCAAGGAGTTGGCTTTATCGATACACAACAGGCTCTTCATTACGGATTAACCGGCCCAATGGCTCGTGCAAGCGGGGTCAATTGGGATCTGCGGGTGCATCGCCCATATATGGCCTATCGTGAGGTTCCGGTCAATGTCCAGGTGCGTCAGGAGGGGGATTGCTTTGCACGTAATCTGGTGCGCATGACGGAGATGCGGGAGAGCATCCGCCTGTGCCGTGTAGCGCTTGACAGGATGCCGCCAGGAGCTATTTGTGCTCGTGTGCCCATCGCACTACGTCCTCCGCGCGGTGAGACCTACTTTGCTATCGAGAATAGTCGGGGCGAGTATGGCTTCTACCTGATCAGCGATGGCAGCGAATACCCCTGGCGGGCTAAGATGCGCGCACCTTCCTTTGTCAATTTGCAGATCGTGCCGGAATTGTTGCGCGGCTACAAGATGAGTGATGCTGTGGCTATTATCGGTAGCACTGATATAGTGCTGGGTTGTGTAGATCGCTGAAAGATCTCCCCCCACAGGGCAACCATAAGGAATTGCCCCTGTGGGGTCGGCAGATCAAAGAGAAAGGGCCAGCTCCGCATACTGGCCCTTTTGTTGGTTAAGGAAGTTGATTGAGAGTGAACTTCTAGTTAGGTATGATGTCCCTGCCTCCGGCATCCATCCTGGAGGCAGAAACAGAGAAGCAATCATTGGCGTCCTTGCTGTTCCGTTCCCGTGTTGAGAATAGTATGCCTCATTCGTGGTGTCAGCACAAGGACAACTAATAGACAACTTGTGCCTTCTTTGTGACACAGCATCAGTTAGATCGATGAGCTACTAGAGCCAACTGCGGCAATATGTTCAGTCCAATAGTGATGCGTTTTGGCCACTACCGTAATCACATTCTTGATCTCCTTCTCCATGCGGAACGCCGGTCCAGCGGGCAAGTAGAGTATACATCCTTCGCGCCTCACACAGACATTCTCCACGACAATAGCACGCAAGAGCCAGAGCGCCATCTCTTCATCAGTACAGCGCAGACCAACCCAGCCTAATTTCTCACTGCGTACAGTCGGCAGACTCGTCACCAAGCGCAGACCACGCTCAATTTCAGCAACTACGCGTTCATAGCCCTCAAGATCAGCCTTCACCTCGTCCGGTGTCACTGGCTCTAGCAAGTCACCGCGATGTGGTGGTCCCCCGGCCAGAGCCAGATCGCAAAAATCGGTCCACATCTCCTGCCAGGCCACCTCTCCATCGTCTGTATAGCACATGGGGGCCGTGCCCATCGGAGCTGCACTGACACTTCTATTGCGATATCTTGGCGGGAGTAGATCTGTGGCACATGCTCGTTGCCAAGATGCAGAGTGCTCGTGGGGGTAGGTAGTGCCAGCATTAGGGGTAACATTCCCAGTAATATCGCGCCAATCTACTTCTGCAATCTCCCCACCAACGATCGTAATCTCACCTGCGGACCTCGTTGCGTTTCCCCATATAGTATAATGGCCTGCCAGGAGTGCGGGAAAGATGGCCACGAATACAGTCTGTCCATTGACACGGCGCTCTAGCACCTCTGTATGAGTTCGGCATGTATTCTCTCCTTTGAGGCTGACTTCAATCTCTCTGTTACGCAATGCAGGTTGGGTATAGATCATCAGTGCTCCAATGTCGTCACCGATGTCAAGCACCACATTCTCAGTGTGAACTCGTTTAAAGTAGCTCATTCTATTTCCACTTGACTCATTAGGATTTGGTGTGTAAACTTCCCCTTTGGGGAGGCAGAGGGAGCCAATGTCCTTTCTCGACCCGGTTGGGATTGAAACTACACCTCTTTCTGATGAACGTTGAACCGTAGGCGAGCAATTTATTATATATCGCGTATGGCGCAATAAATTACGTACCTACGGCAATAAATTGCCCGCCTACGGCAATAAATTCCGCATCTACGGCAATAAATTGCCCGCCTACGGAATTCTGCTCGCTTCTACCTAAGAAGCTTGAAAACCGCCATGTGGCTGATCCAAGTAGGGGAAGCTATTGAGGAAGGTTACGCCACTATTCTCAGGAGTCAGGCCATCCGTAATTTTGGAGGCCGCCGCATCCGGCTTGAAATTCTTGTCAATCAGCGGGAAGGTGACGCCAGCAATAGCGCGTAGCTCAATTGTCACCACATCATCCATGACACGACGCCCATTGGGGAAGCCCGCGAGATCGCCTCCTAATAATCCCAGGATGTTCGGATTTTTCGTCGGCGGGATGGCCATATTCAGTCGCAACATATCCGCCAGTGTCTTACCAGTAAAATTCTGGAAACCAGAAATGAGGCCATCTGGAATACCAGTCAGTAAGATCGCAGCGAGGTCTGCACGAGCAGCCTTGAGTGCCGCCAGGTTAGGGAATACATTAGGATAGAGCACCGGCAGTAGCGCGGCCACCTCTGGATGGTGCACAAATTTCGCAAACTCCCCATCCTTGCTGGGGGGAAGCTTATTCCAGCGATCCTTAGCCCCTAAAGGCACAATCACCTCGTTAAAGAGTGGATTGCCAAGGCGCGAGACTTGCATCCACGGCCCGCTATGCACTTCCTCACCGTCCTTATCCCCGCGTATGCGTGCCTTCTGCCGACTAGCCGTTGCCCAGACACCGATGACCGAGCTGTTCTTTTTTGGATCAGTAGCATACGAACCATCGCGCGTCAGCTTCGCTTTGGGGATCTGAAGCGCAATCGTATGGACATTCAGACCTTTCGTACCATTTACACCATTTGCCGCAGCAGTAGGGATCAGATGCAAATTCTGGAACGGTCGCAGGTCCAGCAGGTCGAAGATCGACCCAAGGTCAACATAGAAGCCCTCAGCGCGCTGACCAGCGAATACCGTCTCACCATCGGGCAGATGGTGAATGGCAGCTTTGGCCAGATCAGCATAATTCGGTGTGGAGCGCGGCCCGATATTGCAGGGGGGCGAGGCTAACTTGTTGCCGAGAATGGTACTGTGGCCATTGTGTATCTTCGTCACCATATAGAATTGGGGACGATTCCATTGCGGACTATCGATGGTCTTGATCTGTCCTGTATTGTACAGAAATGTATTAGGATCACGCGTCACCGTATGAAAACGAAATTGATAGGTAATATCAGGTTGTGCATCACCATCATTATCGATATGAATTGAATACACAACATCATCGCCGAACTCGAAGAAGTTCGGTCCCCCAGCCGGTCCTTCTAGAGGAATATAGTTTGCAATAATTGTTACCGTATCTGGCTTATCCGGGCTGACAAATGCGTAGACATCGGTATTATCAGCAACCGGGTCCTTTGAAATTTCTGGTGCTTCACGATGAGATGACATAATGCTTACCTCACAATAGGATCTCTTTTACTACGAGTATATGGTCTGTGTTAATGCACAGCCCGCAAAAGACGAGCAACAAGCTCTGGATCGCGATACACGATCTCTTGTGTTCCAACCATCAGGCTGACTTCACCTGTTGCTACATCACGCACATGCGCGATCAGATTTTCAGCTACTCCTGTAGCTGATAGCTCAGCTAATGTAGTGGTGGCCTCTGGTAGTTCAGCGCTATTTGTCAATGCTGGAGTAGCAGCTAGTATACCAGTTGTTGCCACACCCAACGATGCCTCCTTGAAAAAGAGACGCCTGGTCAACTTTTCCATATAGATCCTTTCTGGGGACACTCCGCCCACTAGAGTATTGGACAGATCCCTTTATAGCCATGAGCGCAGCCCATGAATATACTATCTATCCATGTGATTTTACTTTATAGCGAATACCAGCCAAATGGTAGAATATATTCAATTCCGGTTGCATTCTCTAACCTGTTATACGATGACATGCTGTCTATAGATCAGTGTATTGTACAAAAAAAATCGGTTGTATACGAAATTGGTTGAAAAAGAGTGGCCAAAAGTAATGAGGTACAGTCCGCAGGGCAATCCCTTGTGCTTGCCCTTGAATGTTGTCTTATCTATCCTTCTCAGTTCTGCTCAGCGCAGCCTGTGCAGCGGCAATACGCGCAACTGGAACGCGATAAGGTGAGCAACTGACATAATCCAAACCGACGATATGACAGAACTCGATGCTCTCAGCATCACCACCATGCTCACCGCAGATGCCCAGTTCGATCGAGGGTTTCGTCTTACGACCTTTCTCGACTGCCATACGCACCAACTGGCCAACACCATCACGATCGAGCGTCTGGAATGGATTCGCTGCCAGGATCTTCACTTTCTGCGTCAGGCCGGGTTCTTCCAGGCCATCAACGTACTTGAGCAGGAACTTACCCTCGGCATCGTCGCGGCTATAGCCGAAGGTCGTCTGTGTCAGGTCGTTCGTGCCGAAGCTGAAGAAGTCGGCAACGGTGGCAATCTGGTCAGCAGTGAGTGCTGCACGAGGCACTTCGATCATCGTACCAAACTTGTACTCGACCGCACCAGTTTCGCCCGCAATCTCTTGCGCGACGGCCTCAAGCTGACGACGTACTTCCTTCAGCTCATTGACGTGTCCGACGAGCGGGATCATGATCTTAGGATGCACTTTGGTGCCATTCTTCGCAACCTCAGCGGCAGCTTCCAGAATAGCGCGTGTCTGCATGACGTTAATTTCGGGGAAGAGCAGACCAAGGCGGCAACCGCGCAAGCCGAGCATGGGGTTCATTTCGCGCATGGCACCAACAGTTCCTCATAAGGGGGCAGAAATTCGTGTAGGGGTGGATCGATCAAGCGGATCACAACGGGATAGCCTTCGCCAGTTGCTGGATTGACCATCGCCTCGAAGATGCCTTTGAAGTCAGCTCTCTGGAAGGGCAACAACTGATCGAGTGCAGCCTGGCGCTCCTCTTTGCTCTTGGCCAGAATCATCTTCTGTACGATGGGCAGACGCTCTTTCTCCATGAACATGTGCTCCGTACGACAGAGACCAATACCCTCTGCACCAAAGGCCACACTACGCTGGGCATCGCGTGGATAGTCCGCATTGGCCCAGACACCTAGCCTGCGGAACTTGTCAGCCCAACTCAAGAGGATCTTGAGATCGACCTCTTTATCAAAATCGGGGGCAACGGTCTGAATGATACCGGCAAAGACTTCGCCAGTGGCACCATCGACCGAGATATCGTCACCCTCTTTGATGACTAGATCGGAGCCGATTACGCGGAAGAGCTTCTCCTCTTCATGCACACGGATACTTTCACAACCAGCAACGCAGGGCAGACCCAGACCACGCGCAACCACAGCTGCATGGCTCGTCGCACCACCGCGCGCCGTCAGGATACCCTTAGCCACCAGCATACCATGTACATCATCGGGACTAGTCTCTGGACGAACCAGCACGACCGGCACGCCAGCTTTGCCAAGCTGTTCGGCAGTGTCTGCATCAAAGATAGCCTTACCAGTTGCCGCACCAGGCGAGGCATTCAGACCCTTGGCTAAGAGACCACCCGCTTGAGCCGCCAGTTTTTTCTCTTCCTCGTCAAAACGAGGCAGCAGCAACTGATACACCTGCACAGAGTCAACGCGTTTGACAGCCTCTTCCTCCGTGATCAGACCTTCCTTCACCATGTCAACCGCCACCTTGACCGCTGCTGGTGCATTGCGCTTGCCAGCGCGCGTCTGTAGCATATAGAGGCGGCCCTTCTCGACCGTGAACTCCAAGTCCTGCATATCGCGGTAGTGTCGCTCCAGCCGTGCTGCAATCTCCTGGAACTGCTCGTAGACATGGGGCAGATCTTCTTTCAGGCGGCTGATCTTGGATGGCGTGCGAATACCAGCCACGACATCCTCACCCTGTGCATTGAGCAGGTATTCACCATACAGCTCTTTTTCACCGGTGCTGGGGTTACGTGTGAAGGCAACACCTGTACCGCTATCATTGCCCATATTACCAAAGACCATGCTCTGCACGTTGACGGCAGTACCCAGGGTGTGTGGAATCTTATTGAAGTTGCGGTAGTCGATAGCGCGTTTATTTTGCCAGGAGGAGAAGACGGCTTCAATGGCCTTATAGAGCTGATCGTAGACATCGGTGGGGAAAGGCTGTCCCGAACTGCGTTCTGCAACCTGCTTGAACTCAACAACAATCTGCTTGAGAGCATCCGCCGGAATCTCTGCATCGGACTTTATACCAGCGCGCTCTTTATAAGCATGAAGAACATTCTCGAACGCACGTGGATCAGCATTGAGCACAATCTTACTGAACATCTGGATGAAACGGCGATAGGCATCGTAAGCAAAGCGCTCGTCGCCAGTTAACGCAATCAGCCCATGTACCGTCTCGTCATTAATGCCCAGATTGAGCACCGTATCCATCATACCAGGCATAGAGAACTTCGCACCTGAACGCACGGAGACGAGCAGGGGATTCTCTTGCTTACCAAATTGCTTACCAGTCTGTTGCTCAATAACCTTCAGTGCCGTAAGAGCCTGCTCCCACAAACCCTGTGGGAAATGTTTATCGGCCTCATAGTAGGCATTACACGCCTCAGTTGTGATCGTGAAACCGGGGGGGACAGGGAGTCCAGCATTCGTCATTTCTGCAACGCCTGCGCCTTTGCCGCCCAGCAGGTCGCGCATTTTCGCATTGCCTTCGTTAAAGAGGTAGACCCATTTACGTGGTGACTGCGCCACTGCCTCGTCTAACCCTGAATGGGTAATTTGTTGTGCCATGAAATTTCCTCCAACTATCAGTATGGGCCATCTGTAGAGCTGTTTCCTATCGGGGGTTAGGAGCGTCCTCTACCTCTACCAGCCCTTACATCGTTGCTCATTCTTAAAGAAAAAATACCTATTACGTATGCAATATAATGTTTCTTGCCCAACGTAAGACCTTACGTGCACTTTGAACATAACTACTGGCCTGTTCCGCATTGATGACCTCATCGGCCTCTTCTGGTGGAGTCTCGGCGTAGAAAGCTTCGGGATGAAAGGGGGTCAGTATGGCCATCTCATCCTGTATCTCCTGCGGCGCGCCAACGCTAGCCCCTAGCGTCCGTAGATCATGATCATACATGGTGCGGTGGCCAAAACGCAAGAGGCTGACGGCCTGTGCTGCTTTTTCTGCCACCTGGTTACAATAGTCTGCGCAAGCAAAATGCCGTCCCAGACTCAGCTCTAACGAAGCTGTGGCCATATCTTGCGCTGCCTCTGCGAAGAGTCCTAACGCGCCCTGAACATCATTCTCCAATGGCACTTCTCTCTCCTCTTCTTCTAGCGCATGAGGATCGAGTGGACTTTCTGGCGTGACTGTAGACTGCGACTCCTCGAAGGAGACGCCCTGTACGAGTAATCGTTCGAGATCATCTTCGTTGTGCTCGTAAATCTGTGACATGTATGTGATCCTTATAAGGTACTAGGATAGGGATCGATGCAACGTTTTACTGCATAGCACTTACAGATTAGCAGATATGTCAATGCTCTGTGAAGACTGATGCTAGCAAATAAGGGCACGTCAATTTTTTGCGCCGAGGCTAGCGCAGAAACAAGAGAGGTGGTAGGGATTGGGGGTGGCATTTGGCGAAGCCTCACCTGGCGGGGTTTGGGGTGTCCCCAAATCCTCCCATCCCCCAAAGGGTTTGGGGATTATGCACTAGGGCAACAAATTGCCGCTCACTATGCCCTTATTTGCCATCATGGCTTGCAAGAGGTACAATCAAAAGAAAAATATCTCATCAGGCGCATTCACCCACAACGGCGTCGTGGCAATACAAAGGAGAAAACGCATGGGAGAAGCAATTCCCGTTCTTGTTGGAGCGGCCAGGACCCCAACTGGAAAATTTTTAAGTAATCTTGCTAGTTTTACTGCACCACAGCTGGGTGCAATTGCGATAAAAGAAGCCGTCCGTCGTGCTGGTATCGATGTAAACTCGATTGATGAAGTGATCATGGGCAATGTAGTCTCAGCTGGCATTGGACAAGCGCCAGCCCGTCAGGCCGCTATTCACGCCGGTTTGCCCGTTGATGTACCCGCTTTCACCATCAATAAAGTGTGTGGTTCTGGCCTGAAGGCTATTATGCTGGCCGCGCAGGCGATCCGCGCTGGTGATGCCCAGGTATTTGTGGCGGGTGGTATGGAGAGCATGAGTAATGCACCCTATCTCTTGCCCAAAGCGCGTACCGGCTATCGTATGGGTGATGGCCAGCTTATCGATAGTGTTGTGCGCGATGGCCTCTGGTGCGCCTTTGAAAATATTCATATGGGCGTTGAAGCCGAGATCATCGCCGAGAAGTTCGCTATAACACGTGAAGCACAGGATCGCTTTTCCTTGGAAAGTCACCAGAAAGCTGTTGCCGCGACTGCTGCTGGCCGTTTTACGGAAGAGATTGTCCCGATCCAAGTGAAGCAGAAGAAAGGTGTGCTAGTTGTTGATACTGACGAACCTATTCGTGCTGATACCTCTATCGATGGATTGAAGAAACTCGTGCCCGTTTTTCAGGAAGGTGGTACCGTCACTGCTGGTAACGCACCTGGCTTGAGCGATGGGGCCTCTGCGACTGTAGTTGTAGAGCGTGAGTTTGCGCGTGCACACGGTCTGACGGAGTTAGCGCGTATTACCGGTTATGCTGCTGCGGCCATTACTCCGCGTTACATCTTTGCTGCTCCTACCTTAGCTGTCCGGCGTTTATTGGACCGTACAGGTTTGAGGATGAGCGACTTTGATGTTATTGAGGTCAATGAGGCGTTCGCTGCACAGGCTTTAGCGAATGGCAAGGAACTGGATTGGGATTGGTCGCGGGTCAATGTCAATGGTGGTGCGGTAGCCCTGGGCCATCCCATTGGTTCGAGCGGTTCGCGCGTGCTGGTGACGCTAATTTATGAGTTGCGTAGGCGTGGTGGTGGACGTGGTTTGGCAACGTTGTGTCTTGGTGGTGGTGGTGCGGTGGCTATGTCGGTTGAGGTGTAGAAGTTTCGCGGCGTTGCGAAAAAAGATGTGAGCAGCCTTGACTAGTGATAGGGTGTGTGTCTTAGTTTCAATTTGCCAACGAAACTAAGGCATACGCCCTATTGATTATTACTCTTGTCTCGACAGTTCCAAAATATTATGATGGCAAAAAAGGATGGGATGGCATCGATTTATTTACGAGAGGGAGCGTAAAGCAAAATTGACTTCCCTGGCCTGCAAGCCCCAAACTTTCAACCCAGATGTGCCCTCCCATTGCTTCTACAAGCTGCTTGCAGATGTAGAGTCCCAGTCCTACGCCACGAGTAGAGCTTGAAAGATCACGTTTGAGACGCCCAAATTTCTCAAAAAGCAGGGGAATGTCATTGGGTGGAATACCAGGCCCGTTATCTTTCACGCGAATGCAAACCGATGGAGAAGAAGGTATCCCCGCAGGAGTGTTCATGGCTGGGGTGGCATCTACCACTAATGCTGTTTGCGGCGGCGTATACTTGAAGGCGTTTGAGAGGAGATTGCGCAATACCCGGCGCAGATACTGTAGATCAGCCCTGGCTATGAGTGTTTCGGGGATAGCAATTTGAAGGTCATAATTTTGTAAAATGTGTGGGTCAAAAAGTTCAAGTACGTCTTTCACTACTTGAGCTACCGACACATCCTGCAAGCACGGTTGTTGAGGCTGGCCGTCAGTGCTAACGGTTTCCAACACATCATTAATGAGCAATTGTAGCTCCTCGCATCCATGAATTGCACGTTTGAGGAACAGCATCTCTGTCGTGCTATCCACTTGATCCTTGCACGTCATCAGCAATTCAAGGTAGCCGTAGACTTGAGTCAGTGGAGTACGTAATTCGTGACTCACGTTCTGCAGGATTTCATCTTTCAGTTGATTGAGATGCTCTTGTTGCTCCATAGAACGCAAGATAGGTACCGTAATACGCCGTCCAGTGATCACGCCTATGATGAGAGCCAGGATGAGAACGACAGCAGCGATGAGAAGTGTGTTGAACAGTTGTTGATCAGCAATAGCTATGATCGACTTTAAGGGACGAAGCGCGAAATAGGTCCACGAGATGGCCAAAATATCTACTCTAATAACTTCAAACGTTTCTTGTTGTCCAACTGGCACTATCTCGAACTTGGATGGGGTGTGGGGATCACTCTGTACTCTGGAAAGAGATATATCGCTGAGAACAGGTGTAGGTTTTCCATTGTCACCATAGAGGTCCTCGGTGGCAACGAGTCGTTGATCTGATGGAGAAAGCGGGGCAATAGCTTTAAAGAGATACGCGGGCTGACCATGCGTTGAGTCAGCAGTATATGCGATACGCACTCCACGCTGATCAAGAATAAACGCGTAGCTTCCTACACTATCAGTCTGACTGTTGACGACGTTCCATATGTAGGTCAGAGCAAACTCCGCTCGTAGAATACCCACAACCTTTGAGCCGTATTCCATAATAGGCATATAGACAACAATAGATGCTTCTCCTACGTCCGACTGGTAAAAGACGCCAGAGAAAAGAGGACGTGTCAATCGTTGTATTTGATTAAGGATATTTGGAGGGATGAGGGAGTTCCCATGCACTTTTGGTTGAGTGGGATACCATAAGAGTGCATTTCCCTGGAGATCCAATAGTGACCACGTGTCATAGTTCACGTCGTTTTGCACGCCTACAGCCAGAGCGTTGAGTACCTGTTGTTTAAAAGCATGGTTTCCCTGTACATACTCCTGGAGAGAGAAAAGATGGCTAACTATTTCTACATCGCGCTGGCGATCCAACAAGTATGTATCGATTAACTGTACACGTGTATGCGTATCTTGAGCCATAGCATTGGCCAACTGCGAAATTAACTGTGGCCGGGAGAGCAACTGGCTACTCGTCACAGTAATGAGCAGCGGAAAAATAGCAACAAGAGTGAGAAGCGTGGAGATCGCTGCTGTTAATGATATCTTTTGCTTCAGACGTTCGAGAAATGCCTGATTAGCCATCTGAAATATTCCTCCATCTCCTTGAGGATTGGTGGAACTAGAGCAAGAACTGGTTCTCCATAAAGAGGAGGCCTGCTCCATTTTGTTGGGTCACAAGAGGACCATCTGCAAGGATATGCTTGGGTATATTCTTTACACCACTGGCGGCGAGAATGCCAATCATCAAGGCCCCCCAGTGAATACGGCCAGAAGGGTTGCGAACGGTCGCTACCATTTCGCCCTCGATGACGGCTTGAATGGCTGGTTGCATCGCATCAATACCAGAAATGAGGATATTGCGCCGGGCATTGCGAATGACTTTTAGGGCTGCCAATGCCATATCATCGTTGTGGAAGAAACCCCCTCCAATATCTTTATAGCGTGCGAGATAGTTTTCCCACAACTGTGCCGCCTTGTGAGCATCAAAATTAGCGGGGTCCTTCGCAATCAATTCAATGTCCGGGTATTTGGCCAGAGCCTGATAAAATCCCTTGGCACGCCCTTGGGCTCCCGTGTGACCAAGTGTCCCCTGGGTCATAATGACTTTTCCCTTCCCACCCATTTTTTCGAAGAGGGCGGTTGCAGATGCCTCCCCCATGAAAACATTATCTGGCTCGATAAATGTTGTGATGTTAGTACTGCCCGAAGAGTCGATTACTGTATCCATTTGAATGACGGGAATACCATTGTCGATTAATTGTTGTACTGGCTGGATGAGGGTGTCAACGCCGACAGCCGATGATATGGCCACGAAATCCCAATGCTTGCTGGCCATATCATCGACTGCCTTGCGTTGCCGGTCGATACTGCCTCCCCCGTCATACCAGGTGACATCAACACCGAACCACCTGCCCCATGTTTCAGCCGCTTGCTTGCCTTGTGCAACCCACGTATGCGTTAGACTGTCGTTGGTAAAAGCTGCTTTGAGTTGTCGGGTGTTAGGAGGAACCCCTATTCCACTTCTTTGTCCTTGATCGTTCGAGCTACAGGCTGCTAGCAGAGACGAGAGCGAGAGATTTGCTCCTGCCGTCCCTAAGCCGCCGAGGAAGCCACGCCGTGATTTACCCAGGAAATCACTTTTTCTTACTGTATTTGTTATCCACCTGTTGCTCATATTGTCTCCGATCTTCGCATGCCGCTTGGACGGCTATGACACCGGGTCACGAAGGGATTCTAATTGCACTTACTCTCAGCTGCTGGCTGGGCTTTTTTCTTTCCCATCTGCTGTCAGTCTACACCCGCTGTCAAGGTCTCTTTTCCGTTCAGCTATCGCTTGGTGAACTCTTTTACACTGTTCTCCTGCTCGCTTTTGCCAATCTGTCACTGTGCGTTCATCTAGATAAAATACATGAACTATTGCTTATCTTGGACAACCATAACTTAAAAGTGCTATCACTGTCATAAGGGTTTTTTCATCAGCAACGCTATGCAAAGATAATGGAGGCTTTGAACATGTTCGATAAACTCTGGGACGAAAGCCCTATCGTCCAAATAAATCATCTGCATACTTGTCATCATAACCATAGAGAATGTTTGCACAGTGATAATTGTCCTTGCCAGCAGCACCCTCACTTGTTTGTGCTTCCATACGTCATTTATTCTATTTTGCATAAAAATGATAATAGCCAATACCAGCGCAGTGGTAAGAACTAGCATGACGAGAAGCTTCCTCGTGCGTTTCATATATGCTCCTTAATTAATTGACGGTTGGGAATATAACAAACGAACGCTCTCAAAGAGATATACGAGGAAGCTTATGCATTTTCAAGGCTGAACAGTTATGGATTAAGCGATGGGTTATGCAATCGCTCCCTGAGTTGCTGCACATAGAGACTGTCAGGTTGGAGCGCTTGTCCCGGTGAGACGATCACACCCTGTGGTTCCGCACTGGTCTGACTTGTACCCTGGCAGCCAAATGCCCAGTTGTGGGCCGTTGGTGGGTTCTCCACCAGATAGTCTTTTGTGACGCAGTTCCATAACACGTCATTGGCAGCTGACCAGCCCTGGCCAGAACCAAAATTGCCCCGGTTTTGTAAAGCCAAGTGCCCATTGGCAATGCTCATATTATCAAAAAGCGTTCCCGTCCCCCAGCGCTGGTGCGGTGCCCCATCAATGCGGGAAGTCGCCTCGGCGCTACATTTATAGAAGACATCTGGTCCCGCTGTCAAGGCTTGCGTGACCCAGGCATGGATAGGAAAACCTGTCACCTTACAGTATTCAATCAAGCTTTGCTGACCCGAAATGTTGAACGCGGCGGGAGCATCACGCTTTTCCTGTGGCACCACGACATCAAGGCTTTGCGAGTGCGTAATCGTGACCCATTTTGCCAATCCTCCAATACTCATCCCATTGCCGTAGTGGTGAATGATGACATTATTGACCCAGCCATTCTCGACGGCCTCAATGCTCACAAATGAAGATTTGTGATAGCCTGCGTCGGATGCGTAGTTCGGCGTGCTGGTGACAGCAATTGCATCGCTACTCAAGTTCTCTATCCCTGTCTGGCTGATCCGCCCAGGAAAGGTATACTTCCAGACTGTGGCATCGGTATAGTCGTGTTCTAGAGCATTGGTCAGGGGAGCATCAATAGTGATCTGTTGTCCATTGACGGCGGTGATGATGCGGTCAAACAACAGTCCCGGGCCAGGTTGCCATTGGCGAGGAATGCCACCATTTTTACGGGGAGGGATACGGTCCATGCCGATGGCGTGTATCCATGCAGCAGTCGTCGGTCGCTGGACGATTATATGGTCGCCAACTGCAAGCCCGCTGGTACTATCCACCTTGAATGTGCGCGCGCCGACCGGAACGTAGGCATCGGTGACGTGGTGAACGGAGCCATCGTGTTGCCAGGTACCATCGCCTCCCACCTTGACCAGGGTATGTGGCTGTCCCTGTGCCAGCAGTATGGTCCCACCTGATCCACTTCCCGCGCCGCGTAGCACGACCCCACTCGTCTTGATCGCCAGGGTTCCGCTAATACGGTAAGTTCCCGCAGTGAGCATAACGGCTCCGCGTATGCCCTGCCCATTGGGCGTCAATTTGCCCGCTTGATCGAGCGCCTGCTGAATGCGAGAGGTATCATCCCCGGTACTCTGCGGGTTGAGTGTAAACCGCGTGGCAACATTGGGTAGGGGTACACCACCGCCACCATAGCCGACAGAGGAGAAGTCTGGAATCTTGTTGCCCTGTGCATCCTGTCCATAGACCAGCTGGCCGTTGACTATTTGTAGCCATGACACTGCATTCTGCGTAGACTGGACCGTTGCGGTTGGCGTAGGAGAGGAATCGGCCTTTCCTAGAAAAGAGCAACTACTGACTAATAAGGCAATGAACAGAAGTCCTGTGTAACTCAGGTGTTTTGATGTAATAGCTAACTTAGCTGTTGTATTTGCTTGTCTCATGTGAATTTGCCCTTACTGCAAAAGTAACTTTCCAGCAGTATAGCACGTAGAAAATATTAAATACAACAATATCTTGTTCATCTTAGTCTGCTACACTTTATATGAGGGTAGAAGAAGAAAAATATATAAAGCTAGTTTTCATGAGAAAACTAGCCAGCCAGAGCAGTAACAGGCCATTCAGCGAACATGCCGAAGTTTCTCAACTTGTACAGAGAAAATTCGGCATGTCTTATGAAGATGTCGTTATGCCGTCATCCCCCGCAACAGTTTGCGTGCGCTCTCCTCGTCCGGTGCAACAATCAAACGCTGCATGAGCGTATCTAATTCGCTTGGAACATGCAGACGCGAGACACGTTTCTGTGCCAGGCTCACTAGTGAAGGAAAACGGCACTGCACAATCTTGACAATTGCCTCCTGTAAGCCTTCAGCTTTGCCTTCGGCTTTACTTCTGGCCACGAGTTTTTCGCCTTCAGCTCTGCCTTCAGCTTTGCCTTCGGCTTTACTTCTGGCGACAAGCTTTTTGACTTCAGGCATAGTTTCGATAAACCAATCGCGTTCGTATTGCATGAATAATACCTCCGAGACGACTCTTTTGTGGGTTTTAGAAACAGTTTTTGATTGTTGTAAGATACGGTAGAAACGTGCTAAATGGTGACGAAGTTGTTACAGAGAGTAATAGTCTCTCATCTGACGAATAGCTGAAATCAGCAATAGTGCATCAGCATGTATCATAGCAGGCAGAAATGTATACATATAGATAGCTTGCTCACGTATGTATTCACGAGCATCTTGTTGACAGAGCATGATAGCTCGATAATGAAACGTGAGTAGTACCTCGTCTGCACATTTCTCCTCGTATGGTGGCTCTGGGACATGCATGGCAAACGGATAGAGTACGACAGATACTACTGGTAGTTCGTATTTGGCATGCAGTCCGACGTGATATTGCAACATACGGTAATGCATTTTGCTGTCACTCTTGGTCTGTAGCTCCACATTCATGATCTGAGGGTGCCCTCGGTACACTACATAGTATACCAGATCTGCTCTGAGCGTTGAGCGATCCAACTCGATGTTTTTATCGTTTTTCAAGAGCAGCTGTGTACCGGGTACCAAGTGGGGCAGAATTTTGTCCGCTTCGTTACCAAAGAGGGATTTTAAGGTCGTATCATACTCCTGTGCCTGTGGTGCGTGCATCTTCTTTCATGCATCCTCTCTTCCATATGGTATTGTGAGATGGGGGTTATGCGGCAACCATGGTGTGAGTCTGGTGTGCTCTACCCGCCTGAGATCCCCTCACTCTATGTAATACCGATGACAGCGCAAAAAGCGGAAAAGAATTCCTGGGGAAGAGAGTTTTTCTTTATTCTGCTGTGCAGAGTTACGCAGCAGTCAACAAGCGTTTCAGTGCATCCTCATAAGCCGTATAAGCATAACGTCCCAACAGTACAAACATCACCTGTTGCAGACTCGTTGGCTGTTTGATGTGATTGATGATCGTGCTCAGTGCAATGGGGGCAGCCTCGTCCAGCGGATAACCGTAAGCGCCAGTGCTGATGGATGGGAAGGCAATGCTCTTAAGTTGGTACTGCTCCGCCAGAGCAAGACAGGTTTGATAGGTACTGGTGAGCAGAGCTGCCTCGTTGCCCTGCCCATAATAGATCGGACCAACGGCGTGGAAGATGTATTGCGCCTTAAGCCGTCCTGCTCTAGTGGCAACTGCACTACCTGTAGCACAGCCACCGATCTTGCGGCACTCCTCCATAATACTGGGGCCACCTGCATCGTGAATCGCACCATCTACTCCACCACCGCCTGCTAATGCACGATTTGCAGCATTCACAAGCGCATCGGCCTCAACTTCCACAATATTCCCTTGTAGCAGGGTAAGAGTGACGCCATTGATGATATGCGTTGACGTGAAAGGTTTCATCGTGTTTTCCTTAATAATGTTGATAGCCCCTGTAGTGTCAGTAGGAGGGGGGCGCATTCACCCTCGAACGTGACTAACAGGGGCTAAACTCTGCTAGCAGTGAGAATAGTTCACATTCTTAAACGACTACGATTCTTTTTTGAGAACGGCTTCTGAGAGTTCTTTGCCCGGATAGAAGCGTACACGTTCTTTGGCTGGCACCTGGATGCGCTCGTTTTGATTGCGTGGGTTGACTCCGTTACGTGCAGCGCTCACGCGCACCTTAAAAGAGCCAAAACCTACCAGACGTACCTCGTCACCATTCTCAAGGGCTTCACGAATGGCATCCAGTGTTGCTTCCAACACTACTGATGCCTCTTTTTGCGTAAGTTTCGCTTGTTTGGCAATGCGCTTAGATAGCTCCTGCCGACCAATGGTAGTATGAGCTTCGGCTGTTTTTTCTTCGGTTATGTTTTCTTCGGTCATGGATTAAGAATCCTCCTTAACAACATGCGACGCAAGCCGCTGTTGAGTCCCACGGTAACATTATTGGGCCTGCAGAGCGGCACGGCAACCTCACTGCCGATTAGGAGTATAGCACGCGTATTTGAGGAATACAAGTGTTCCCCTATCGCTCACAAATTCAAAACCTATTTAGCTCCGCTCCCTAGGCTGGCTGAACGCATATTTGCGTCGGAAAAATTGGCCTCTAGAGCCGTCTGCTGAACAACCGCCCTCTTCGACTAATTCGCACTACTGAGTATCGAATAAGATCATCTATTGCGTGATATTGCTCAACTTTTCCCTCGTGACGTAGGGGTTCAACGTATAATAAGGGTCAATGTGCTTATATGCTCGTATAACTTCTATTACACAACTGCTATGGACTGAGATAGTAGTTATCCACAACTTATCCACCATACTGACAAAAATTGGTGGATAAGGCTCTTTTCCGATATGCCAGGTAAGTGTTACAATGTGGTGGGGGAAAGTGGGGCACAGAATACCCTTTTAAAACTTCAATGAATAGTGAGCGTACTCAACATGTGTCGGTCATGCTGAATGAGGTGTTACACTATCTTCAGCCCAGGCCTGGCGGACATTATATCGATGCCACAGTAGGTGGTGGTGGACACACAGCTGCACTGCTTGAACGGTCTTCACCTGATGGTCGGGTGCTAGGACTGGATGCCGATGTTCAGGCTTTAGCTCGTGTGGGGGAGCGTCTTGCTCGCTATGTCGATAGCGGGCGCTTAATCCTCGTCCATGCAAACTTCGCTGAACTGACCCGTGTGGTTGACGAGGTCGGCTTTGTCTCTGTACAGGGTGCTCTGTTGGACCTTGGCTTCTCGTCGGATCAAATGGATGATCCTGCACGCGGGTTCTCCTTTAGCGCCGATGGTCCTCTGGATATGCGTCTTGATCAGTCACTGACTGTCTCTGCCGCTGACTTGGTGAACAGCGCCAGTGAGCAGGATCTGGCAGAGATCTTCTGGCGTAATGGTGAAGAGACGCGCTCTCGCCACATAGCGCGGCGCATCGTGCGTGAACGGGTGAAGGGGCCAATTACCAGGACATCTCAACTGGCAAGCATAGCGGCGGCTGGCGTTCCCTATAAGAAGTCAGGGGCAATTCATCCAGCGACACGGGTTTTTCAAGCGTTGCGTATTGAGGTTAATCGCGAGTTGGAAAAGCTGGCAACAGTGCTTCCACAGCTCTTGGAGCTTCTCACGAGAACAAGCGGGCGTGAGGCTGCTGGCCGCATGGCGCTTATCGCATTTCATTCTTTGGAGGACCGGATCGTTAAAGATTTTCTGCGGCGCGAGGCAACGGATTGCTTGTGCCCACCTCGTGTACCCGTCTGCATTTGTGGTCATAAGGCGCGCTTACGTGTCTTGACGCCAAAGCCAGTGGTACCCACTGCGTCGGAGGTTGAGTTTAATCCTCGTGCCCGTAGTGCCAAACTGCGGGTCGCTGAAGTAGTTGTGGATGCGTAGTTACGCAATCTGTTGCGCTTCTATCCATGCAGTGATGAACATGTTGTTGCAATGTCAGCATCTCGAAGGAACGTAGCGTATGTATAAGCTGAAAGAGCATAAAGCTACTGTGCAGAGCGCACAGCTCACACCAGAAGGACCTGTTCTGGCCGTCAAACGCCGCCGACAACTCCACCCATCTTTTTTCCACATGGGACCAGTCGCTCTCAGCATCACGAGCGTCCTGTTGATAGGCTTGATGGCCGTGCTATATCTGAGCCAGCTCGGTCAGGCCGTCTCGGCTAATCAGCAGCTTCAGGACATACATGCACAAACCACGGAACTTAACCGCAACAATCAGGACCTGGTGAACGCTATTACCCACGAACGCTCACCAGCCAATCTTGCAGCGCAAGCACAAAAGATGTGATTGGTGCCTGCCGATGCTAAAAGTGTGCAGATCTTAGTTGTACCGCACTTGCAAATGATGCCCAACCAGGATGATCAACCGATTAAACCTTATTAGAAGAGAGAGTACTAGCCCACAAGCGGGCCTGTATACGGGAGGCGTGAGATGAGTATAGAGCTGGAAAGAGCGCGTAAGCGGCAAATGCTCATCTTCTTGCTGGTCTGTTCAGCTATGCTAGGCTTGTTAGGACGGCTGTATTACTGGCAGGTGGTGCGCTCGGCTGATCTTACGCATCTGGCGACTAACGAGCATATTCGGAATTTGCTGGTAAATGCACCACGTGGCCGCACCAGTTCGCAATCGATCATGCTGATGCTGATGAAGCTAAGGACGAGTTGGCACGGCTAGTACAGCGTTTGCATCAGGTCTTGCCCTCGGTTTCGGAGGAGAAATTATCTCAACTTTTTTCTTCACAGGTAGCTGCCATACGCATCGCCGTTGCTATCGAACCGGCTCAGAGTGAGCAGTTACGCAAACTGCATTTGCCAGATACCTTTTTGGAGCCGCGTCCACTACGTGTTTATCCCAATGCTGATTTAGCGGCACAGGTCCTCGGTTACGTGCAGCAAGATGGCGGGGGGATCTATGGCATTGAGGCCGCATATGACAAACTGTTAGCCGGAAGACCAGGCAGTTTTACTGCCGAGCGCGATCTGAATGGCAATCCTCTAACAGTTGGAGCTAGCTCTAATGATCCAGCTGTGCCAGGTACGAACCTGACACTGACGCTTGATAGCTCGCTGCAATATCTGATACAGACCGCATTAGCAGCACAAATCAAACAAACACAAGCGCAGGGTGGCACGGTCGTTGTCGTCAATGTGCATACGGGTGCCATTGTGGCAATGGCAGGTGAGCCGACCTTTGATCCCAATACATACGGCCACTATTTTGAGCGCATGGGCTGTCTGGGTACAGAGCGAGTGTATCTCAATCCAGCCCTCTCCTGTGCGTATGAGCCAGGTTCTACCATGAAATCTGTGACGATGGCCGCAGCGCTTGACCAGGGGCTGATAACGCCAGAGCAGAAGCTGAGTGACCCTGGCTATATAACTTTTCCTGATGCGCTGATGGTGACAAATTGGGAGAATAAAGGGTATGGCATGGAGACGATGACGGGTGTGCTGGAACACTCTGCAAATGTGGGGGCTGCTTATGTAGCGCACGACCTTTTGAAGGCGAAGCTTTTCTATCGCTATCTCCAATCCTTCGGTTTTGCTCAGTCCACGGGTATCGGCAGTGTGGAGGAAATAGGATATTATCTTTCTCCTGATGATGCCAGATGGACGCCTACCGACCTGACGCGACAGGCTTTTGGCCAAGCCATCAGAGTGACTCCATTGCAGGTGGCGATGGCTTATCAGGCTATAGCAAATGGGGGTGTCTTATTACGTCCTTATGTGGTGGCGGCTAGCGACGACAATGGGAAAGTTGTCAAGACACAGTCGCACGTTGTCCGACGTGTTATTAGTACACAGGCTGCGCGGTTATTAACGGGTATGCTGGTAGATACCGCGAATTATAACCAGCAAGCTACACTAGCGGGATATAGTGTTGCAGTCAAAACGGGGACTGCCACAACGCAAGGAATTGCAGATGATCAGACGGAGGCTTCGATGGCTGGTTTTCTGCCAGCGTCAGATCCGCAGTTTGTGATCCTGGTA
>VBJK01000450.1:23890-27642 GCA_005879655.1 Chloroflexota bacterium
ATCACGTTCCGCTTGATCTCTCTTAGAGGCACATTTATGGTTGAAAAGAGGCGCACTTGCAATTGAAATATTTCAGAAGGGGGTATGGTATGCAATCAAACAATGAGAAAAAAGTTCCTGATCCTGAGTTGAGTGCTGTCTGGCAGGAGCTGCTGGGACGACGGCCTGCCGGTATAGCGAAACCGTCAACGGTTGACGAGACGGCTATACCGACGCTGAAGAGTGATCCCTGGCGTGCATTGTTACAGGCAAAAGGTATTGAAGTTGTCGATTTACAACAACTTCATTTGCATATGAGCGACCAAGACCTGGAGCAGATACTACGTCTCATTGAGGAGCAAAAGCCTGCTCAGGGCACATAGCAAAAAGAAAGAATTTGTAGGCGCATAATGGGAGACAAGAGTCGGCAAGGAAGTAATGCAGGTAAGCAATTGCATGGAGGACGTGATAAGACGCAGATGCCACCTGTTGTGCGCTCACCTGCGTTAGAGGCTGCTGAACGTCAGAAAGTTGCCGATGGACAACGGGAAATACAGAGTAGACGCCGCCATGGTTCCGGTCATGCGAGATATGCCGCTGAGCAGCCGCTGAGCAGCCCGCAGCCACGACGTAAGAGCTTGCCGCGTCTCGGTAGCCGCAGTGGGGCCGTGAATATCCTGGCGAAAATTGAGCTGAGTGCGCCTTTCACGAGTGTCACAGCCCCTTGGCGTGACTGGCGCGAGCAGCAGGCGATCGAGCCGGTACGGGTGATTAGCGAGGAGGAGGAGAAGAAACTTCGCGAGCTGGAGATGCGTTTACCGCGTGTTGCGGGCAAGATTGATCCCTGGCTGGTGATAATTGTACTGGCTTTGGTGTGTATTGGGCTAGTAATGGTCTATAGCGCCAGCTCGTTCAGCGCGGCTCGTACTCATGGTGATGCCTCATACTTCTTCCAGCGGCAATTAGTATCAGCGCTCTTTGGGACGGTGACGCTACTGGTAACTATGCGTGTAGATTATCGCGTTTGGAGACGTTTCTCTTTGATAGGGATGGTGATGGCATTACCGTTATTGGTGCTGGTATTATTGGTAGGTACAAACATTTATGGAGCTTCGCGCTGGTTGATTCTGGGACCATTATCATTCCAGCCCAGCGAGTTTGTCAAGTTGGTGCTAGCGCTTTATGTCGCTGATTGGCTGGCTCGTAAGGGCAATCAAGTCGGGACATTTCTCTATGGCCTTGTGACATTCATCATACTGGTTGGTTTGATCCTGGGGTTGGTGCTGTTAGAGAAGGATATGGGGACGGCCATCATTATCGCCGGTCTGGCTACGGTGATGTTTTTTACCGCTGGTGCTAACATTCTCCAGTTTTTGTTAGCTATGGGCTGTGGGGCATTGGTGTTTCTGACCCAGACGTTTCATGGCTATCGCTATTTTCGTGTCTTAGGGTTTCTCGACCCATTCAATCCAAGCTACCTGACGAATATTAATCTACAGCTTTATCAATCGTTGCTGGCTCTTGGTTCAGGAGGATGGTTCGGCTTAGGCTTGGGGGCGAGCCGTCAGAAGACAGGCTATCTGCCGTTTCCATATATTGATTCGATCTTTGCCATTCTGGGCGAGGAATTAGGTTTTATTGGTTGCACCTTGATTGTGCTGCTGTTCCTTGGCTTAGCCTTTCGTGGTTTTCGTCTGGCGCGGCGCACACAGGATGTCTATGGCGCGCTTTTGGCCACCGGCATCACCACGTGGCTGGTATTACAAGCAATTATTAATATAGGGGCCTCAACGGGGTCCATTCCGTATACAGGGGTTCCTTTGTCTTTTATTAGCTACGGTGGTACCTCGCTTGTCGTCTCCATGGCGGCGGTCGGGGTATTACTCAATATATCTCGTTATACTCAGGAGCCAGAGGTTCCCGCGCTCTCACGGCGTGCTATTACGAATACGATCAGAAAGAAGAAGTAGGAAGCTTTTTCCTACGCTAGAAGTATATATGCGAGTTCTGATATCAGGCGGCGGCACCGGCGGGCATATCTATCCAGCCCTGGCGGTGGCGACGCAACTACGAGATGCTTATACGGCTGATATTCTGTATCTTGGCAGCGACGATGGCCTGGAGACGGAGGTGATTCCTGCGGCTGGTTTTCGTTTCGCGGCGGTCAAAGCTGGTAAGTTGCAGCGTTATATCTCCTGGCGCACTCTTACGGGTGTGGCCCGTGTACCTGTGGGCATGGCACAGGCTATAGGGATTGTACGAGCCTTCCGGCCCGACGTTGCTTTTACTAGTGGGGGCTATGTTGCAGTGCCCGCTGGTCTGGCCGCCAGGATCAATGGTGTTCCGCTATTGATGCATCAGCAAGACGTACCACCGAATCTATCCAATAGGTTGATTGCGCCATTGGCGGCGCAGATTTCGGTGGCCTTTATGGACTCCGTACGCTATTTCCCTGCGCACAAGACGCTCTGTTTGGGCAATCCGTTGCGCCAGGAGATACTGGATATACGGCAGAAGACCCCGCAAGAAGCGCGCGTGACCTTGGGCTTGCAGGCTGATCTGCCAGTGTTGCTCGTGACAGGCGGTAGCCAGGGAGCCAGGCATCTCAATCAGGTGGTATGCCATGCCCTGCCAGACTTACTGGTGCACTGTCAGGTCTTACAGATTAGCGGTAAGAAGCTTTTTGAGGAGACACGCGTACTGGCTGAAAGCACTATTGCGCGTCTGGATGAGGAGACGAGGGCACGCTATCGTGTCGTGCCGTATATGTCAGCTGAAATGCCAGCGGCACTGCAAGCGGCCAGTCTGGTAGTCTGTCGGGCTGGGGCGGCGACGCTAAGCGAACTGGCTGTGTTGGGCAAGCCGAGTATCCTGGTTCCTTTACCGCCAGCTATTGGTGGCTCACCCCAGGAAGCGAATGCCGCTATGTTCGGGCGTATGAAGGCTGCGCAGGTTATTAACAACGATAATCTCACGCCTGAACTGCTGGTAGAACGCGTCAAACAAAAACTGACTTCCCAAACATCTATGCATGAGATGGTAACGGCGCTGCAAAGTATGGCACATCCTTGTGCAACTCAGGATATAGTTGAAACAATTGTAAAAATGGCAAAGGTTTCTGGAGCAAAGGAAAAGGTACTAGATATTTGAAGAAGCAGCATTTGCATTTCATGGGTATAGGAGGACAGGGCATTTCAGCGGTAGCACAGATGGCCCTCATGTCCGGCGAGCAGGTGACAGGTTGTGATCGTGTGGCTTCGGCAACGACGCATGCATTGGAGCAGCTGGGGATTGCAGTGCAGATTGGCCATAGTGAGGATCATCTGTGTGATGCTGATATATTAGTCATCAGTCCGGCCATTCCTGCGCTCAATCCTCACAATGCGGAATTGCTGGCGGCACAGCGCAAAGGGCTGCGTGTCATTACTTGGCAGGAGCTGCTTGGAGGGCTGATACTCGGTAAGTGCCTCTTCTCAGTGAGCGGAGTTCATGGTAAGGGCACGACGACGGCAATGCTCTCGCTTATACTGCTAGATGCTGGTCTGGACCCGACGTGTGAAATTGGCGCTGTCGTACCACGCTTTGGGACCAATTACCGCCTGGGCAAGAGCCAGTATGTTGTCAATGAAGCCGACGAGTTCAATCACAATTTCTGGCACTACCACCCGCGCTTAGTGATAGTCACCTCCATTGAGTTCGAGCATCCAGAGTTTTTCGCAGACTATCAAGCATTTCTGTCAGCCTTTGAACATTTCATTCGTGGCATGGATATG
>VBJK01000522.1 GCA_005879655.1 Chloroflexota bacterium
CGGCTCGGTGAAATCCAACATCGGTCATGCTGAGAGTGCATCTGGCATTGCCGGATTGACCAAAGTGCTCTTGCAGATGCGCTACGGGCAACTGGTTCCCTCCCTGCATGCAGAGGTGCTCAATCCTCATATTGACTTTGAGGCAACGCCCTTTGTCGTGCAGCGAGAACTGAGCGCTTGGCAACGACCACTCCTACCGGGGACAGATGAAGGGAAAGGAGTTCCCAGGCGTGCGGGCATTTCCTCATTCGGGGCTGGCGGTTCCAATGCACATGTCATCCTGGAAGAATATATGCAGAGACAGCAGGATAGCCTTGAGAGGGAAACAGACCAGATCCCATCACAGCCAGCACTGATTGTACTCTCCGCTCGTACCGCAGAGCAATTGCACGAGCAAGTGCAGCGATTACTGAACTGGCTTGAGCAACAGGAGTGGAGCAAACAAGCAGTAGGGCAACCCCAGGAGCAGAGCAAAGCTCGATCCCTACTAGATAACCTGGCCTACACATTGCAAGTGGGACGAGAGGCGATGGAGGAGCGGCTGGCAGTGCTGGTTGCTTCACTGCAAGAACTGGAGGAGAAGTTGCACAGCTATGTCTCCTCTTCGGCGCACGAGGGAGGCGACTGGTATCGCGGACAGGTGAAACGCAATGATCCCATGAGAGCATTTGCCGCAGACGAAGATGGCCAGAAAACCATTGCAGCCTGGATCAGCAAAGGGAAGTATGAGAAACTGCTCGAATGGTGGGTCAGGGGCCTTACGGTTGATTGGGAAGATCTGCACAGAGAGCATCGGCCACGCCGAATTAGTCTACCAACCTACCCCTTTGCTCGCCAACGCTACTGGATCTCAACCCCGAAAGTCGAGTCGGCTGAAAGTCTCACGAGGCCAGCCCCCCCCCAGGGCACCCACAAGGGATGCCGCGACACGGGTACGGACACCCCTCGCGAGCCGTTTCGTACCATTGTAGGGGCATCCCTTGTGGGTGCCCTGGGGGAGGAAACTCTGCCGCGTCGGATCAGTCTGCCTCCCCGTCCATCACTTATGGAGACCACATTACTGATACCCGGCTGGAAAGAAGCGGAAATCCCGTCGCCCGGTCCATCAGAGGGACCCCTGCTTGCTTCTGTCGCCACTCGTGGCCTTGTCCCTGTGGTGTTCCTGTGTGAGCTAGCAAGCATCCATGCCTCACGTATCCAGGCCCAGATGGCCTCTGGCGAGCGTTGCCGCAGTCTACACAGCCAGCGAGCACGTAGGAAAGAGCGCTTTCAGGATATAGTGGTGCAATTGACCCAGGAGATTCAGTCCCTCCTGCGTTCTCGATTGCCTGGCAAGCAAGTAGAGGCCATGGGCATGGGCCTTGCCTCCCCCCCTTCCGCTGCGGTCCCCCTCTTAGTGCAGGTTGTGGTAGCAAGCAGAGAGGAACCATCCTTCCTTGAAGCACTAGTGCGTGTGCTCAGGACAGCACAGTTGGAGTTTCCGAAGCTTCAGGGACAACTGATCGAGGTCGAGGGGGAACCAGAGGAAGGAGACTTACTGATTTGGCTCCGTCAGAACCAAAGCAGACCGCACGAGCAACACATCCGCTACCGAGACGGTAAGCGTTGGGTGAGAGAGTGGCAGGAGTGTCTACACATCCCTGCTCCAGTCAGCCCGCCCTGGAAAGAGAGCGGGTGCTATCTGATTAGCGGAGGTGCAGGAGGGCTAGGGCGGCTCTTTGTGCAGGAGATTTCTCGACATGTAGAAGCGGCTACCATCATTCTGCTAGGTCGATCCGTGCTGTCAGCAGAGCAACGAGCACAGTTAGAGCCAGCAGCAAAGCTTGGTATACATATCGATTACCAACAGGTAGACGTGAACGATAAGCCAGCCGTGCATGGCCTCATTGAGAAGGTATTGCAGCAGTATGGACACCTGAATGGCATCATTCATGCCGCTGGTGTGCTGCGCGACAGCCTCCTAGTCAACAAGACACCGGAAGATATACTGGCCGTGCTGGCACCTAAGATCGCAGGAGTCGAGCATTTGGATGAGGCCAGCCGCGAGATCCCTCTGGTTATGCGGCAGCCAACGCGTACCTGGATGCCTTTGCGCATGCTCGCCAGGCAAAGGTGCTAGCCGGAGAACGCAAGGGGACAACTATCTCCATCAATTGGCCTCTATGGGAAGAGGGGGCCATGCAGGTTGAGGCAGGAGTGAGACAGGTGATGCAGGAGCAAATGGGATTAGAGATGATGGAGACGCAGGCCGGGATGACAGCATTCTATCAAGCCATGGCCTTGAGACAGGCACAGGTCGCCGTGCTGCATGGAGACTTGCCGAAGATACGCAAACGGATACTAGGAGTACCTGCACAGGATGCTTCATTGCGAGCGCAGGCACCAGCCGCATTGCCATCGCTACCTGAAGAGCCTCGCGCTCTCTCTCTAACAGATCAAGAGGAGCTACGCGAGAAAATCTTTCACCACATGAAAGTGCTCTTTGCAGAAGTGACCAAGTTCGCTATCAGCGAGATCGATGTCGATGAGCCACTGGAAAGCTATGGCGTTAGCTCAATTATAATGACTCATCTGACGCAAAAGCTGCTTGCACCATTTCCAGATTTTTCGCTCACACTCTTTTATGAATATTCAACACTCTCTGCCCTGACAGAATATCTTCTTGCGAGCTATCCACAGGAGTGTCTGCAATGGGTTGGTGCCAGCGAGATAAGCTCTGAAGAGAAGCGCAGTAATGTGGTTCAAATAAGTGTCTCGACCCCGCCCCCAGGGCACCCGCAAGGGATGCCGCGACACGGGTACGAGCACACCTCGCAAGCCGATTCGTACCCGTGTCGCGGCATCCCTTGCGGGTGCCCTGGGGGGGTAGGGGGGGACCCCCAAAGCATAGCTATTATTGGCATAAGTGGACGCTATCCGCAGGCAAAAAACCTGGCAGAGTATTGGGAGATGTTAAAAGCGGGCAAATCGTGTATTACCGAGATTCCTTCGGCACGTTGGGATTGGAGAGAGTATTATCACTACAAGCGTGAGGAAGCCGTTGCGCAAGGGAAATGCTATAGCAAATGGGGGGCCTTTCTGGCTGATTTTGATCAGTTTGATCCCCTCTTTTTTCAAATGACGCCCCAGGACGCTGAAGAGATTGATCCACAGGAACGCTTGTTTCTGCAAGAGTGCTGGAAAGCGTTAGAAGATGCTGGATATACGCCGTCAAGCCTATCTCCTGCCTTACGTCAGCGAACAGGAGTATTTGGCGGGATTACCAAGCAAGGCTTCCATTTCTATAACGTGGAAAGACCGGATCGCTTCCCCTCAACGTCGTTTGCCTTATTAGTCAATCGGGTTTCCTATTATTTGAACCTGCAAGGCCCCAGTACTGTTGTTGACACGATGAGTTCCTCTGCATTGGTTGCCATTCACGAAGCCTGTGAATACATTCGCCAGGGCAGAGGGGATATGGCACTGGCGGGAGGAGTGAATCTCTATCTGCATCCAGCTACCTACATCGGTCTTTCTAGAAACCAAATGATTTCTGACAGTGAGCACTGTATGGCTTTTAGCAAAGGTAGCAATGGCTTTGTGCCCGGAGAAGGGGTTGGCGTGATCGTGCTCAAAGCGTATGAGCAAGCGCTTAGGGATGGCGATGGCATTTATGCTGTGATTCGCGGTAGCGCAGTCAATCATAACGGGCGAACCTATAGTACTGCCACACCTGATCCTACTCAGCAGGCGGCAGTGATCCAACAAGCGTTGACGCAAAGTGGACTTGATCCACGTACGATAAGCTATATCGAAGCAGCAGCCAATGGCTCAGAGAGGATTGATGCTCTAGAGCTAGCGGCATTGAGACGCGTCTTCGGTGCATATGAGCATGGACGAGAAGAGTACAAAATAGGCTCGGTAAAACCGACCGTTGGCCATGCCGAAGCGGCATCTGGCATGGCGCAATTAAGCAAAGTCATCCTCTCACTCATGCATCAAACGCTGGTGCCAACCGTTGTCCGTGGGGCCAGTTCGCCGACAGAAGATTTCAATCCTGCAATTCCTTTCGCTCAATGGCCTTTCCAATTGCAGCGCGAGCTAGCTCCATGGAAGCAGCTGGCTGTTGACGGCCATGCGGTACCGAGACGCGCAGGCATTACCAGTATTGGAGCCAGTGGGGTGAACGCCCATCTGATTGTCGCTTCAACAGCTCAGCGGCCAGGGCACCCACAAGGGATGCCCCTACAATGGAACGAAGGCGTCTCACAAGCCCGTCCGTCCAGTGTAGGGGCATCCCTTGTGGGTGCCCTGGCCGCTGAGCCAAGCTTATTTGTACTCTCTGCCAAAAATAGCGAGAGGCTGGAAGAGTATGTAAAGCAGTGGATCAGCTATATACCGAAAAGGGAGCAGATCGACCTGGAAAATGTCGCCTACACGCTCCAAGTAGGGCGTGAGGAAATGCCTTGTCGCTTGGCTATCGTGACTGGCCGTCAAGACAGGCTGCTACAACAATTAGAGCAATGGCTTGTCGAGCATAAAAATACACACGATTGCTATTTTAGCGAAGCAACAACCTCTCTAGATGGGAGTGGGGAGCAAGTTACACAAGCAAGCGATCTGCACGAGAAAGCCTTGAGCTGGGTCACAGGAAATTCAGTTTCCTGGTATGACCTGCATAAAGGGCAGCAGAGAGTCAGAATCACAGGACTGCCAACCTATCCATTTAAGCCGAGAACATGTTGGATAGGTCATCATCAAGGGGAGCATTCTCAAACTGGGCATACTCAGCAGGAATAGCAGCGTAGGCATGTTTTAACTACATGATAAAAAGGAGACCACTAATGAAAGCGCCAAATAAGTGGCTTGTAGCGGTCGTGATAGCGTGGGGTCCGACGCTAGCTCTTATGGATAGTACTATCATTACTATCATACTCTCTCGCTTACAAATTGCCTTTCACACAGATTTGGGCACCATCACCTGGGTAAGCACTGCATATTATCTGGCTCAGGCAGGAGTAATTCCAGTTGTTGGCTACGTAAGTGATCGTCTCGGCTCAAAGCTGGTCTTTATCACTTCTCTTGCGCTATTCACCGTCAGTTCGCTGCTGTGTGCACTGGCCCCTACACAGGAGGCACTGATCGCCTTTCGCGTCCTGCAAGGCATTGGTGGTGGTGCACTGGTACCCATAGCCCTGGCCATCGTCTTCCGGCTTTTCCCACCCAATCAGCAGGGCCTGGTGACAGCGATCATGAGTATTCCCATAATGTTGGCCCCTACCTTCGGGCCAACCATCGGGGGCTACCTGATCAGCAGCTTCGATTGGAACGCGGTCTTCCTCATCAACGTGCCTCTGGGCCTTGTGACGCTGTTCCTGTCATTCCTGGTGCTACCGAAACAGAGCAAGCAGGCCAAAGGTATCAACAAAAGCTTTGATATCGCTGGTCTGTTGCTCTCAATGGTTGGTGCAACCGCTCTGATCTATGGTATCAGTGAAGTAGCTGCAAAGGGTTGGAGCGAGGCTACGGTGTGGGCTTCTCTGCTGATTGGTGTGGCAGCGCTGATCGCCTTTGCGGTAATAGAACTGCGCGTAAGAGTATAGGAGTATACTCTGGGAGCATCTTCCTGTTCCCGCTCTTCTTTGAACGGGTAAGGGGAGATTCGGCTGTGTTGACGGGCTTATTCCTGATCAGCCCTGGCCTGGCAACTGGCGCTGGCGTTATCATCGCAGGTCCACTCTACAATCGCCTGGGACCTCGGATCCTGACCACGTTCGGCATGTTTCTTCTGATTTGTGGCACCTATGGCTTGACACAGATCACCCTGAACACAACTGGACAAGAACTGCAAATCTGGCTCATTCTACGTGGCCTGGGCCTGGGCTTTGCCTATCAGCCTTTGCAGACGCTAGGGCTCTCAGTCGTCAGCAAGGAGGGCATGGCCAAGGCTTCGTCGTTGATTAACATGACGCGCCAGGTAGCTACTGCCATGGCAGTGGCTACCGTGTCTACCTATCTGACGCAGCAGGTAGCTATATACAGAATTGCCATCAATGACGCACTCCAGACCGGTCTGCAAACCCATCAGTTCACGAGTGTTGCTGCGGCCTGTGTGCAGGCCGTAGGTTCGATACAGAATATGACGGCGCTCAATGCCTGCGCGGGACAGCAGGCACTGGCAAATGGCATGGCCGATACTTTCTGGATTATTCTGATCCTTAGTGCTGCCTGTATACCACTGGCGCTGGCTATAAAAGGCAATGTGGCGTCATTGGCTGCTAAAGGCGATACGGCGACACTGACTGCCAACAGTGATCCCGCTGTGCTCAGCACAAAAGGAGATATGACGGCACTGGCCTTGAAAGGTGATGCCGCTGTGCTGACCTTGAAAAGCGATTCTGCTGTACTGGCCTTGAAAGGCGATCTATCTGTACTGACCTTGAAAACTGATGCTGCTGTACTGACCTTGAAAAGCGATCCATCTGTACTGACCCTGGACGATTCGGAAGTACTGACCTTGAAAAGTGATTCAGCCGTACTGACCTTGAAAAGCGATTCTGCTGTACTGACCTTGAAAAGCGAGCCGGAGATCAAGACTCCTGAGACCAGGCAGGCTGCTGACAGAGAGTTGGAAGAGAGCACTGCAAGAGCGGCATCAGCGAGGGACTAGCAGGATTTGAACCCGTCATCTGACAGACAGTTCTCAGAAACGAATATGCTGTTGCAGAGCAAAATAGCGTGCGTACGATTAATCACGCTGTTTACAAATTGGTACGAACAGGCAACCACAACCACAAAAAGATCTACGGGAGCATATATATGATAGAATCATCAGCGAGTGCTCACTCAGGCAGAGAGGCCGGTCAGCATGTGCCTTTCACACAGACTCAGTGGGATAGCGATATGGAAGTCCAGCGTGTTCGCGTGGTCATTTTAGGTACGGGCTTCTCAGGATTAGGCATGGCTATCCAATTGAAACGGCACGGCTATCACAACTTTGTCATTATTGAGCAAATGGCAGAAGTGGGAGGGACATGGCGTGATAACACCTATCCGGGTTGTGCTTGTGACACACCCTCGCATCTGTATTCCTTCTCCTTTGCACTCAATCCGCGCTGGAGTCATACCTTCTCGCACCAGCCAGAGATCTGGGATTATCTGCGCCACTGCACCAAGCGTTTTGGTATTGGCCCACACATCCAGTGGAACAGCAAACTGCTGGATGCAGCATGGCATAATGATGAGCAGTGCTGGTAT
>VBJK01000451.1:0-11906 GCA_005879655.1 Chloroflexota bacterium
ATGGTTGTCATTAATCAGATGGCTATGCAACAATTACAGTCATTCAATACTATCGATAACCTCATGAATTTAATCTCTCAAACAACACAGCAAATTAGCACAACTACACGTACAGCCTCACAGAATCTTACCTATTTAACGCGACAGGCGCAAGAGTTACATTTTTCGGTTGAAGCCTTTAAGCTACGGCAAACTTCATCGCTACCTAGCATAACCGCCAATGCTGATCTGGCTACGCCCTTACCCCCTCATATGCCACGGCTGCTTAAGCATTTGAGTTTGACGACACCCATGCTTGCTATAGATACCAAACAGACTTTACCATAGGATAAGAATAGTTCTGTTGCCCATAGGCATGCGCGTTAAGCAGAGGGAAGCCCTCTGCACTCCCTTTCTCCTGCCGCCTCCGGCGGCAAAAGAGAAGAAAAGAAGTATTTGGGGATACCCCACACCCCGCCAGGGGACTTCGCCCCCTGGACCCCCGCTTAGCGCGCATGCCTATGGGCAATCCCTCGTGCTTGCCTGTCTCTTCTCAATTCCTACCAACAAAGGTGGCTATGTCGTCTTTTCCCGATCAAGCCCAAGGCCGTGCCTGACCTCTAACGCTTGTATGATCGAGTCTCGCGTACGAAAGTTGGCATTGGCTATCTGCTTAGCCTTCAACCAAGTGAGCAGTAAGCATTGCTCATACACTGTAAGAGTAAGGAGATGCTGATAGCTCTTCAGTCACAAACATAGCACAGAAATAGCTGGCCAGGTCCGGGTCAAACTGCGTACCAGCACACCGTTGCAACTCTGTTAAAGCCTGAGCAGGTGTCCTAGGATGATGATAGGGCCGGTAAGATGTCATTGCATCAAAGGTATCACACAGTGCGATGATCCGTGCTCCTAAGGGGATAGCATCCCCAGCAATCCCATTGGGGTACCCAGACCCATCATAGTGTTCATGGTGATGATACACTAGTGAGACGATCTCGGCAGGCATCCTCATCCCACGCAGGATCTGTGCTCCAAAAGCACTGTGCTGTTTAATCTGCCCAAACTCCTGATGCGTCAGCCTCCCTGGCTTCTGGAGGATGTCATGAGAGAGCAGAATTTTGCCAACATCATGAAATAGTGCCGCCAGTTCGATAGTAGAAACCTCTGTGCGAGACAAAGAGAGACTTTGTGCCAAGCTACGAGCAAGGCACTGCACACGCAGGCTATGGTGGTAAAGGAAGAAGCATTTTTCTTGCAGTAACTGTAGAAGCATCAGCATACTCTGCTGATGTGACTGCATTCTCCCCTGGCAGTATGGAAAGGCGCAAACGCCCTCCTGATCGGGCATGGGACTTTGCTCTACCCCTATGGTGACTTTTGCAGGGTATGGAACAGAATCCTTAGATGAGGAGAGCGCTTCAAGGAGGGGAGAAAGGGCTGTCTGCAATAGCGTTGTACTGTAAGTCTGCATTAATTCATCTTCTTCCTTATCTAGCATGCCTACATCTTTCTTCTAGAGGCCAGCAGCACAGGCACCCATTATCACATTCTCCCTTTTGTCACCGAGAGACATACCAGCTACCCTTTTGACGGATCAGAGGAGCGTACCCTCTAAGAGAAATTTGTAGAACCTGCGTCTCACAATGCCGCTACGTTCTACACGACACTTCTCGCAAATCAGTCTCAATAGCCCCATTAGTCCTGATCTATTTCCCCTTGCAGCAGGTAGAGCATGGTGTATGGTTCATCCGCTATGTTCAGCATACCCCACGATCTCAGGATATTGATAACGGGAGAAAGCTGTACTAGAGTACTAGAGAGGTTCGCTTATTATCGTTCCTATAAAAATGCTATTATATTCATAAATGTGGATACTTGCATATAAAAAATAAGTTAAGAGGAGAGCGGCCTCCCCCGCATAAGGCGTGTAGCAAGGCTCCCCCAAGCGTACAGGTTTCGTTGGGATCAAATCGACGAGGAGTTCACCCAAACAAATAATAGGTTTCATGGCTGCACTGAAAACCCCTGCTTAGTTCTTCAGGCATGCTTCATAACGTTGAAGTAATGTCAGATCTTCAATAGTATCTATATCTAACGCTGTATGAGTATTGCTACCAGGACCAGACACGTATGGTAGCGCGAGTGGAGGGCGCATAAGTAATGCATTGGTGCCAGTGCCATCGCGCGCTGGAGCCAGCACGACGGCATATTGCCTGGACTGCTCGATCATGCACTGTATATCAACCGCGCGCAACAAAGGCAGATCAGCTGAGATGGTAAGTAGCGCCGTTGCACCTGCCGCTAGCTCCCTTCTTGCAGCAGCGGTCAACGCCGGATTGTGTCCATGCACCTCCTCTTGTAGAGCGTGTGCACCCCATCGTTGAACCTGTTGTAAGATAGCTGTATCTGGACTAACCACGGAGATTGCTGCAAGAGCCTCGCTTTCCCGTAACGTGTCAATGACATGATGCAGCATATCCAGTACCAACTCAGCCCGTTGCTGGGCAGTGAGGTACGGAGCAAGACGACTTTTCACTTCATTTAACATCTTTACCGGAATTAACGCCCTATACGTCATATCAGTCCAATACTGCATTACTTTTTTCTAATAAAAGTAACTTTATGAGCAATAACGCTAAAGCTTCATGCCAGCAGCGATCAATGCACAACGCGCTAGATTGGTCTTCGCTGCTAGATCGCTCATGATAGTATTCGTGACGACGGTAGGTATCCCAAGATCTTCTATCTCTCCTGCGATATGGGCATCCTGCTCATCAATAATCATCACATCCAGAAAATCGCGGTAGCAGTGTGTCACACCTACCGCAGAGACCTCGATCTGCATCCCACGCATCAGTTTATCAGCAGGTCCTTTAATTGGTACACCACGCACAATAGGGCTGATTGCCACCACCATGCCGCTCGTCTCGTGCAGCACATCGTGAATGCCAGGCACCGCTAAAATACTGCCAATGCTCACCAGAGGATTGCTCGGCGCGATAAGAATTGCATCAGCCTCTTTTAGGGCATCAAGGACACCCGGCGCTGGCTTAGCTTCTTTCGCTCCAATAAACATGATGTCCTGTACTTCATCTATACAGCGGCGTTTCACTAAATATTCTTGAAAGTGCAATAAGCCTGCGGAAGTCTGAATATGCGTTGCCACTGGCTGATCACTCATTGGCAAAATGCGCAGTTTGAGTCCGAGATGAGCACGCAAATCCTCGGTGACTGCGCTTAAGGTCTTGCCCTGGCGCAGTAGATTGGTGCGGTGAATATGCGTAGCGAGATCGCGATCACCGAGCATGAACCAATCCTCGTTACCATAGCTGGTCAATTGTGACATTGTATGATACGTGTCATTGCGGATACCCCAGCCGTGTGTCTGGTCCACCATGCCCGCTAGCGTATACAAAACAGTGTCAATATCGGGCGAGACGTGCAGACCATAAAAATTCCGGTCATCTCCTGTATTGACGATAACGGTAAGTTGTTCCTGGGGAATGACCTGTACGACTCCCTGCAAGAAACGGGCGGCACCTACTCCGCCAGCAAGAACCACAAACATACATTACCTCAGTGACACACTCCCCTAAGCTGTAGCCTTGGGGCTTCTGGCACTCCTCTGTAGTCGGTAGTTCGAGTATGCGTCTCGTAGAGACTACTCATTGAACAACCGTAGTTGAGTAGGAATACCAAAAATAGATTCTACCACCCTAGAACTTATCTCTTATATAGTGCCCAACGCGTTACCTGATCCGTGCCTTGCGCTTTGGGTAGATGGCCGTCTGGCGCGTTTGGCGTCCTGGGACAGAGTAACACCTCCTGTTTTCACAGACCTCCCTGCACGTCGCAGCAGAGCATGAGGCTTTTCCTTGTGAGCAGTCTGTTGATAGCGAGCAAGCAGGCGTTTGCCAATGTTGAGGCTCGCGTTGCGATCCGCATTTCCACGCATCTGGCAGGTGCCACAAAAGGCAAGTGCTACCCCTAGGGTGTATCCTTCTGCTGGTTTATCAGCATTGTAACGCGCTCCCTTTGCCCCACAACGAGCACAGTCACGGCTTGTGTTGCCAGGATTCACACGGCTGGTCACAATTCCCTCATTCCAGGCTTTGTATTTACTGTACCTGAATATTTTACCACGTAACCAGGAGGACTGTTACTTTTCTTCTTATCTGCTGGGAATGTACCAATGGATGTGCTCTTACTCCCTTTGTTCTCTTGTGAAGACTGTGCTGTCTGGGAGAAACCAAACAAGCCCCCTCCACCATTGCAAGGGACTAAGGACCAAATGCCAGAAGTGGCAGGATGACGCAGGAAAACTCGTCTACAAGAGACCACCGGAAGATGATGGAACGTCAGGGGGCTCAGTATTTTTCAATTTATATGCAGTTCATCACGAACGAGCAAAAACACTGGCGAGATTTTCATTGTTTCATACGACAGATGAAGAGCTTGTACAAGCGCTCAAAGATCCCTATAGAAAAGCGGATGCCAAACTACTGGCAGATGCTACTACAGCACTAGCAGCAGCAACAAAGCATTTGCATCCCAATAATGGGACGGCTATGGTGAGCAGGACTATCGTCATGGCTTCTTTGGTGACAGAAGCTCGACTTTTACTGCTAGGGAAAGAATATGAACAGAGTGCAAAAGTTGCGCAAACTGCACTAGACCTAGCGAAAGCGGCACACTCAAAGAAAGGTGAGCAAGATATCCGTCGTATCTATATGATGCTCCGTGAGCTTGTCGAGAGAAATCCCTATGTAGCTAACTTAGCAGTAGAGTTAAACATATTCCCACCTGTCACTGCATTGTAACAGCAAGCAGCTGTCATGCTTTACTACCCTATTTTGACAGCTGCCTGTTCTCCGTCACATTCACCATTTTTTAGAACATCGATTTCAGCCAGTGATTAGCTAGCTCTCCAGAACTAGCTCTGTCGCTCCTTTAATCTCAATCAAAGCGAACAATCAGGCTCTCCAGTGGCAAGCGCTCGCGCCGTTGTGGATCGGTAGCTGCATAGCCAACCGTAATCAGTGCCTGTGGAATAAGCCGTTTATCCAACGCAAGAGCTTCACAGGCAATCTCTGGACAGAACAGCGGTGCACACATCCAGCCTGTATCTAATCCCATATGACACGCCATCAGCAACATATTTTGTATCGCTGCACCAATGCTCTGTATCGCCATCGTTGTTTCATTTGCCTGCCGCTGTTCATCGGGATAACGATCCATCTCTTCCAAATAGAGACAGGGCATGATGAGAGCTGGCGCACTCATGACGCGCTGGCGAGACTTCTCCAAGCGCATCTCTACGATCTGTGCAGGTTGCCCATCCATTTGGAGATTCTCTCGCCACGTCTCGCCCATATGTTCAGCAAGCTGTCTCTTCGGTTCCTCTCGTGTGAGAACGACGAAGCGCCAGGGTTGGCGACCGTGGGGTGAAGGTGCCCAACGAGCCGCTTCCACAATCAGTTCGAGCTGCTCTCGCGTCACTGGACGTTGCTGGTACTTGCGCACGCTACGCCTGCTACGCAGCAGAGTCGCAAGATCGCCAGAGTGAGGTGATAAGAAATGGTCTTGCACTTCGGAGCCTATTGTCACGACTTTTTGTCCCCTGAAAAACCTAACGAAACATATCAGTAGTCCTATCACGCAACAGAGCACAAGCATTCCCTTCGGCTGGTCTATAACGATATCCCCTGATAAGTGCAACGGGTATACCATCGACCTTCCCCATTACCAGTTCGGCGGCGGCGGCCAATTCATCGGCCACAGCAATCACGCTAGCCTGCAACTCGTGCCCATAGGGATCATATTGTCCCCGATAATCTATGAAGGCATCCATCCCGGCAACGCCAATCGCCATATTCACCTGTCCATTGCGCCAGGGACGCCCCCAGGTATCAGAAATAATGACCGCCATATCCAGATCAGTCTCCTGCATTACCAGTTCTCGTAAACGTGTACGCAAGAGCTGTGCAGACGCGTCAGCATCTTTTGGTAGCAGTATCAGCTGTTGTTCTCTAGCATTCGATTCGTCAACACCAGCATTCGCACAGATAAAGCCATGTGGTGTTTCGCTAATCACTATGCCATGATCCATACGTACAATACGTCGGCTTTCGCGCAAGACCACTTCCATATAGCGCGCATCCTTGTTCGCCTGTAGAGCAATACTCTGGGCAAAGGCCGATGGCGTGATCTCATCGAGATTTACCGTTCGTCCCTCGGCTTTAGAGACGATTTTTTGTGTCACGACGAGTATATCACCTGTAGAGAGTGTTTGCTGCTGCCGACATAATGCTTCGTAGATGAGAAGGCCCAGGTCAGTGCCCGGATGAATTTCACCGATGCTGTTGATTGGGATAATGCGAATTTCCGTGTTCATGCTTCTCCCTCATAGAGTATGATATTGATTGGACTAGATGAGAATAACTCCATTTTTCTAATGAAAGGATACCATGTCAACAGTGAAAACAGTAGGTGGTGCCTTGTACCTATGAGAAAAATGCAGGGACGCAGCATAGACCTTCCAGTATTACAAAAAGTCGAGCGCTTCTTTTCGTTGCTACCACCATTGATCGTTGCACTTGTATTACTCATCAGCTGGTATGTCAGTATCACAATCGGCCACATCAGCGATCTATTGCTGCCGACCCCCGTAGAGGTACTCCGTAGCCTGACCAGCAACATCAGTGCCGGAGTCTACTGGAATAATACGCTCGTCACGGTACAGGAAAGTGTTTTTGGTTTTGTACTAGCCCTCGTTATTTCTTTACCACTCGGCTATGGCCTGGCAAAGTCTCGTTGGTTGGCAGCTGCCATTCACCCCTATCTTGCGGCAGGCCAAGCGATACCCGCGATTGTCATCGCTCCCGTGCTTGTGCTCTGGCTTGGTTATGGCTTGATACCGAATATAGTGGTCTGCATGCTCGTCGTCTTTTTCCCTATCGTGATTAATACCATACTGGGTATACGGACCATTGACCGCGAGATAATTGATGCAGCACGCGTTGAAGGAGCTTCAGGGTGGTCTATGCTAGTCGATATCGAGTTCCCTCTGGCCTTGCCTGCTCTGCTCGCCGCCATTCGCAGTGGTTTTACCCTCTCGATCACTGGTGCACTGGTGGCGGAATTTGTCCAGGGAGGCGACCAGGGACTTGGTTCGCTGCTTATGCAGGCACTACACCACTACGATACGCCATTTATGTTCGCTACGTTGCTCGTACTGGCATGTCTGGCAGTTCTCTATTATGTCTGCACGTGGCTGTTGACGCGACTGGCTGCAACGATGTATTAATCTGCACATCCCGTAAAGGTGAAGGCGGAGCAGGGATAGTGAAAGAGGACTCTCAGCGAAGCGCGTGGCATAACCCAACAGTATGCCTCCAATATTGATCACTGGAAGCTCCACAGTACGCCAGCCAAGAGTTACTGGCAAGGTAAAGAGGTTTCCCACACGATTCGCTGAGAGCCCATTTTCATAGCCTATGTTATAATGGGTATCCAAGAACACCTCCTTGAAGCGAGGAGCGCAACCAAGAAAAATAACCAGACATAGAGCACATATCATCAGATTCAACATACAAGAAGATAGAAAAATATGACTAACGATCATCCAACGTTCGCTGCCACCACACTAGACTGCAAGGTCAATCAGCTAGCGCTCTCTGCGCGGGCTACACGGCCAACACTCAAGCAAACAGTGGATACGGCAGGATACCGTCTCGGCTCATTTCTGACGGACCACTGGGCAACCATGGTGACGATTGGCCTGGGACTGCTCGTGTTCACCGCCGTTGCTCTTCCATTCCTCTCGTATCTAGGACTTGACTTTATTGCCAAGCCATCTTTCTTTACTCTCCATTACATCTGTGCACAGATTCCATCTCACTCTTTCTATATCCTTGGTCATCAATTGGGACTCTGTGCACGTAATCTCTCTATCTACACGTCTATGTTCCTTGGGAGCCTGATCTTTGTGCTGAGTAAGAAGCGCTTGCCCGGCATTCCCTGGTGGCTCTGGCTCTTGCTGATCTTGCCTATGGCTTGGGACGGCTTTACACAGATGTTCGGCTTGCGTGAAAGCGATTGGATACTACGTACCGTCACGGGGACGCTCTTCGGTCTGGGTAGTGTCTGGTTTGCCCTGCCATTAATGCACAAGACGCTGCTTGAAACGACTCCACCACCCAGATAAGACACATATTCTGTTCTATTCTGACGCTTGGGTACACATCAATTTTTGATACGCAAACCATGCGTGTCAAAAATTGATGTGTATCCCTGAAGCTTCTTCCTGCTACACAACGCCAGCAGAATACGTTATAATTAACCGGGAAAAATAACCAGATAGAGAGCACCTATCATCATATTTAATACACAAGAAGATATAAAAAGATATGAGTAATGATCATTCAACATTCGCTGTCACCACATTAGGCTGCAAGGTCAACCAGGCTGATAGCGAAGCCATCGGCGAGCAAATGAGTACCGCTGGCTTTGTGCAACGCGATTTCAATGAAGCTGCGGATATCTATATCGTCAACACGTGCACGGTGACTCACCTGGGGGACCGCAGTTCCCGTCAGATGATTGCTCAAGCACACCGTCGCCAGCCCGATGCATTGCTGGGCTCCCCGGCGTCGATCTCGTCGTCGGCAATCAGCATAAAGACTCGCTCGTCACAGCCATCGAATACCATTTGCAGTCACATCAAACGGCTCACGAAGATATAGCTCCGACAACGCAAGCCAGACGAGAGCGCAGCTTGCCAGTGTTACCGCTTGATGTGCAACATATCGGTAGCGATGGCACGCTCGCTTTTGGGGCAGCAGAAGCAGAGCCACAACCGGACAATCCCTCTGTAGCTGCGCAATTTATTGCGCCATACTCGCCATTTACTGAGAGTACACAATCTACAACCCAAGCCAACGCCCGTATCTTCTCACGTACCCGCGTCCAGATGAAAGTGCAGGATGGCTGCGACAATCGCTGTACCTACTGCATAGTGCCCTATGTACGTGGCAAGTCGCGCAGTCGCAGCATCGCCTCTGTCGTCGAACATGTACAGCGCAAGGCACGGGCTGGTTTTCAGGAGATCGTGCTGACTGGTATTCATCTGGGTGACTACCATCCTATTGATGACGAGCAACGCGATCTAGGCGATCTTATCTCCGCCCTCTTACAAGAGACTACCATCCCACGTATCCGCGTCTCCTCGCTAGAGCCGGAAGATTTCCAGCTAACATGGCTCTCACTGTGGCAGAATCCACGCATGTGCCGCCATTTCCATCTACCCATGCAGAGCGGCTCAGATACGATCTTGCGCAAAATGGCACGCCGCTACAATAGCGAACGCTATAGCACGATTGTCACAACAGCAAAGCGCCTCATCCCAGGCGTGGCGATCACTACCGACATTATTACTGGCTTTCCAGGCGAAACCGAGGAGGACTTTGAGCAAACCTATCAACTCGCCAGCGCTCTCGCCTTCGCCAAAACACACGTCTTCCGCTTCTCCCCGCGCCAAGGCACAACTGCGGCCCGCATGCGAGTACAGATCAAAGACGAGGTGAAGAAAGCTCGTAGCCAACGTCTGCTCGATCTGAACGAGGAACATAGCCGCCTCTTCCGGCAACAGTTTCTCGGCGAGACGGTACAGGTACTCATAGAGCAATACAAGCATGGCTGCTGGGAAGGTCTGACGGATAATTACTTGCGCGTGGAAATTCATGACCTGCCCGCTAATCATAATTGGCAAAACGCACTGCTCAACGTTCATCTGACGCAGCTCGTTGATGATGGTATTTATGGGACATATGCCCAGAGGGGATAGCCTTGCTTAAACGCCTGTTTGCCTCCACCCCTCTGCTGTTGCTACTGCTCCTTCCATATGGGATAACCATCGATCCGCAAGGCACTATCTGCTTCACAGAGGACCAGCAAACACCAGCTTGGACGGCTCGATCCCAGCACGGGGGCTGTGCGGCTCTACCCTATTCAGGATACAACCACAACACTGATGGAAGTTACGAGCGATGCTCATGGAATCATCTGGGCCACCACGTTTAACGCTGGCCTGCTGCTACGCTTTGACCCAGCAACAGAACAATTCAGCTACTATCACGCGCCATCCACTGGTGCGGGTACTGGTGGCATGTACGGCCTACTAGCTGCAAACAACAATACACTATGGATCACAGTGCCAGCCGAAAATGCCATAGGCCGTTTTGATACCACAACACAGCATTTTACATACTATCGCATTCCCACCGATGGCAGCTCACCGCTCGGTATCGCCATGGATGCAAAAAACTTCCTCTGGTTTACTGAAGCTGGCAGCAATAAGATAGGGCAGTTGCAACCATCGCTGTAGCTGCCCCTGATCATCTGATGATAGCAGTATCTCACCCCGGACAAAAATAGAAGCCTGGAGCGCCAAGCAAAACCAATTGAAGGAACTTTTATGTTCGTCGGCCACCACGTTACCTACGACGACGGCTCCGTCTTTCACGCTCCAGAGCAAAGTCAAGCGTTTCATGCAAACGCTCAAAATCATCTACATCCAGCTGCAATTCCACCGCAGGCAAATCATCGGCTCTAGCATGCCCTTCCTCAAAGAGCTGCAATATCATGACAAGCTCCACCTCAACATCAACCACACCATCCTCTGTCTCTATTGCCAACTCCTGATCCTCTTCATCATCGTCTGCCTCATCAGCACGAGGAATAAACTTGATATCGGTACGAGCACACTTAAAACGGCCCGTCACCTTGAGCGCATCCGTTGATAGCTCTTCGGCCAGTTCACGTACGACCTCCATCATCTGCACGAAGGCATCTTGTAACTGTTCTAAAGCATCCTCCTCGTCACTACTGGTCTCCAGCGATGATAGCTCACCAGCAGGCTGACCACCGCTTGCACTAGCATCAGGCAAACGCTGCCGCGCCAAGTCATTGAGCTGTTTAAGCGCCTGTGCAAACGCAGGAGAGAATGCTGAACTTTCTTTCTCGCTCGCTTTGATCCCTTCCCCATGCTCTGCATGCTCTAGCGTCTCCCCTTCAAGCTCACTACTCAGACCATCCTCATCCTCATCTTCATCCTGCACATCTAAGCCAATCGCGGCCTCGACCGTCAATATCTGCTGATGCAACTGTTCAGCGACATCATGGTTTAAGTATGCTAAGATCCTTGCCTGCCTCGATGCCGCCAGTAATTCAAATTGAGGCCAGTCCCGGTATCGTTCTCGACCTCGCAGATAACGTATCTCCACCATGCCTAATGTGTCCAACCGCAACGAAATATCCATAACTTCCTCCTCATGGGCAAAATGAACTGGCTAGTACATTCCTGATACTATAACCAGCTCTTCCTCAAGACCTCTCTATTTTTTTGTATGTATAGGTAAGAGAGCGTCTCCGCTCTTATTCCAGAAAGCACGCATTATCAATTATAAGTTCGGCTCTTACAACTATAAAATTCCTACACCATACAACCGCCAGACCTGGATACTCTTCATTGGCACATACGGTAAGCATGAGTCTATGGCTATGTAAGCATCTATCTGCCAAGGGGCTATAGGCTGATGCAGGTTGGATATAGACGGCTTCGGGTGTACTCTCACATCATATCACAAGGTTTCAAGCCTTCTTCGTGCTTCTCTAGCGCAAGAGAAACCATCAGACTATCATCTTGATGGTTTCTCTCTTAACTCCAAAGCTTCTTTGCCACTGTATTTTACTGCCACTGCATCCAGGCTGACCGTAAGCGATGGCGCGCTAAACTCAAGGCAGTGGCGACCGCGAGCAGTAGCCCACCTATGATAGCTAGCGCAGCCGACAATGGTATGCCTAAAGCTGGCAAGAAGAGGACATGTATAGCAGTCACAATCACCAGCGCCGCACCACTTAAAACGAAG
>VBJK01000451.1:11956-15736 GCA_005879655.1 Chloroflexota bacterium
AATTGTTCACACTAAAGCTCAACCAGAGCGTGGGCAATAACAACAATGCCGCTCCGGCTAAAGAACAGTACCTCCCCAATGCCCGATGTGCTGCTATATTTTGGTCACGCGATAAGAATGGCGCAATAACGATTAAGTACGTGGCTGGTGCCAGTGTAAGCCAATCGATCTCCATCTGGTGTAACGCCGCGAGTTCCCACGAAACCGCACATGCGATCAATACACCCGCCCCATAGTTACACCAGTGCAGGTTTGCCTGCTGCGACTGCAAACGCCCATGCCAGAAGAGCAGGCCAGCTAAGACCAACAGCGCGCCTATACCAACCTGGGCTAACACACCACTCTCAGCTACCAACCCGCCACTGACGATAATTGCTAGCACAACACATACTTGCCCACCCAGTCCTAGCAAGCGATGCCATTGTTGTCCCCGCGCAGGCATCGATGGGAGACCCCACACAAACTGCGCGGAAAACACGAGTACACACACCAGACTATAGGCAATCATGCGTTGCCAGAACAGCCATTCTGGGCGTGCAATCGCTAGCACGGCGAGGATGACAGCCACAACTAAAAGCTCCGGTACACGTTCGACTAGCATGACCAGCAGCGTCAAGGCAATGAAAAGACAGAAAGCTGCCAGCACAAGCTGATTGAACTGTATCGAGTGCACAAAGAAACTCCACAGCACCGTTACAGCCAGCGCTACAAACGTCACCACATACCAGGACCAGTTCCAAGTAAATCTTTCTAGTCTGGATGCCCCTGGTGTTGTAGCCGCCGTATTTTCAACAAGCTTCAGCCTCTCATTGAAGATGCGACCAGTCAACAGCCCCAGGCAGCCAGCGCACATCACAATACCAGCCAGGTAAAAGAGCACGTCCTGCATGTGTGATGGGGTAGTGGCTATCTGCGTCGCCAGCACAGTTGCCCAGACAGCAAAACCGACTACCAGCCACTGTCCAATCGTTTCACGCTCAAAAAGTGCCACCGCATATGCAATACATGCATACAACAGCAGCGCATCAGGAATTGCTGTATAGAAAGGATAATTGATATTGCCCAACGAACCATAGAGACCCGTCAGGATGGCCGCAGCCAAAGCCGTTGCATACCAGGGTAACGCATAGCGCAAAAGCCGGTTCCGTCGCTTCTCATGCGGCATTTGCCATCGTTGTACAAATGTAGGAGCGAAGCTGCTCAAACAGCCAATACCAACACCGAGAGCAGCACACAATAAAGCCGTTAGCGGAGGACGATAGAGATCACCCAGTAACCCAGCCGCATAGTAGACCGACCAAGTGGCGAAGAGCGGTGCCGCCCACATAAACGAGTTGATGCGTTCCCACACGCCAACAAAGTAGATGAGCAAGGCAAAGATCAGTAAAGCCCAGACAGCCACTGCTACATGAGGCTGGTTATACCCGACAATACCCATCACCACAGCTGTCCATATAGCCGTCACATAGAGTGGCATGGCCCAGGCTTTGCTCATGATACGACTCTGCACAAAACCAACCACAATGAGTAGCGGCCCCAACCAGACCAGCGTTTGGAATGCATGTGTAGACATCGCCACGCCGACAAAGGCACAAGCAACTGCAATCACAAGCCACCATCTGACGCGAGAAAGTACCGCAGAGCCATACCAGACCAGCGCCAGTAACACTACCTCCAATGAGGCCGGAAACGTCACATGCAACCAATGCTCTACAATACTCTCACCAGCTTGCACCGAACCATCGACGGTGAGAAGGATAAGACCATAGCAAATGCCAATAGCAACAAGTGGCCACTCCCAGGTTCGTCTCTGCTCCATACTCTGGATAGCATTCTGGGCGTGCCATCTGTTCGTCACGAAGCGACGAAGCAGCGCCGCAGCCAATGGCAAAACGAGGCACGTCAGGTATAAGATGTGAGGAAACTTCAACAGAGGGTTAATTGCCAGCAGAGCGAATAGAAGAGTAATAAAGAGGCCAGTATAACGACACTGATACAATAATACACCGTATGAGAGTGCAGCAAACAGGAAACACAAGAAGATGACGTGCCCCATACTGCGCCCAGATCCTAACAGCAACGTTTGACAAACTACAGACAGAGCCAAGACATCCAGCGGATTAGCCCACTGCGCACTCAACCAACGTCGCGCCACAACCATCGCAGCAATAAACACGAGCGCAAGACCCAGGAAAGACCAGAGCAAGTCAACATTCAGCCAGCACATCACCATAGCAAAGGCCCAATTCAGCAAGAAACCGCTTAATACCAGCAGCCAACACCAGCCAGCCTTGCTCGCCTGCGGCACTCGTCGCAATCCCGTGTAACTTAACACAATACTCATCACTAGACCACACCCAACAATGATCGATATGAGTCCGACCACCAGCGTTGCAGTCATTCCATACTTCGTATATCCCCATGCCTGCCCGATGACATAGATTGCAAAATCCGGCTGCACAATAAATGGCACAATCCCCACCAGTATCAGGGCAAGGATATCATTCACCTGCATGAGTCCCTGGAAGGGCTGTAAGAGACGAGCAAGAGTACGATTGAGCAGATGGTAAAGACAGGCAAGACCCGTAAGCATCACTGCATAGACAATCGACTGAGCTTGCCAGGCGTAGACACTAGACAAAGCGAAGAGCAGGAATAAGTATGGCAGAGCCTGAGCATAAGCAGCACGCTTCGTGCGCCATACACAGAGAGCAGCCCAGACCACTAGCAACAGCATGGCCACACACAGTGCCCAACGGACCTCCTGCCACGGCTGATACGAGCTATCCAGCCCCCACGTGTAACTGAAGATGATCAGCCCACCAGCTCCGCAAATGCCTATACAGCTAATCACGAGCCAGCGTAGAGCGTCTCGCAACACCAACAAACGCCCATTTAAGGGTTGTGTTCCTCCAGAGGCATTGCTAAGAGACACCACGGCAGGCAATGCCAGCACGCCTAACGTATTCGGCCACCACCAATAACTCAGATGCAAGGTAGCAGTAATCGCCAGATCCGCAACGATACATGCAACAATGGACAAGTAGCTAAAAAGCACAAAACGCTGATAGATCGCTAATAATGCATACACAATAGTAGCATACACGGCGGCAAGCGCGACGAGCGCAGAAGTCGGTAGCGGTATCAGTTGACCCACAGCCAGCCGATAGCCAGAGAAACCAACCAGGGGTACCAGGAGCGCAAAGATGGCAGTATAGATGATGGCCACAAGGCGAAAACTCTGCCAACGATAGCAGATTGCTCCAGTTATACCAAACAAGGCATGGACAGCAAACATGCTGAAAAACGATAAGGCCAGATCCGTAGTCGTCGTGACAAAACTTAAAGAGCCGACGAGCAAGAGAAACGCCCCTAACGAGGCCAGAATATTAATCGTCTGATCCTCCAGCAGACTACGCCAGGAAAAACTCTTTGCAGGCTTATCCAGCGGCGCTACCGGTTCAGGCGTCACCGCAACAGCTGTCACCACGCCAGCAGGAGGAACATCTTCAGCATGTTTTTGCTCAGGCAACGGCACGGCAGGAAAAACACGCTCTACTTGCTCTGGCAGAATGACTTTCTCCGTGAGAACCGCAAGGTCGGGTTCCGGTATAGACACGATAGCTGGTCGTGTCTGTTTGAGTTGTTGCAGATGGGTAAGGCGCGTCCGATAACGGCTGAGAAGCTCCGCAACACTCAGCCGAGCACCTCCATGCGTAGACACGCGCTGCAAATCATGGATAGACGTTTGTAAAAAAAGCGTTTCTTTATCACTATCTA
>VBJK01000452.1 GCA_005879655.1 Chloroflexota bacterium
TACCGACAGTCTCCTCCACCTAGAATGTTTCGCCCTCGAAACCTCATTTGGTGATGGCGTAGTGTTTGACCCTTAGACGATCCAACTTTGACTTATTTTGTTAATCGTTTTGGAGGTCGTTCGACAATGATCTGATCGAAGACTTGTTTCCGTTTGAGATTTTGCTTCGCGTCAGGAAGTTCTATGGTTTCATCTGAAGCTTCTGGTAAATCGTCGTCGTCGTCAATGTCTTGAAGAAACTGATCTAGCGCGTCGGTATTTTCTGGGTATGAAGGAATCAATTCAACATTACGATTCCTCTTCCGTAGTTGGTCTTTGGCCTTTGGAGAGGCCCAAAGATCTCGCAATTCATCTGCAGTTCGTATATTTGCTTTAATCAGCCGATTACCATGAACCAAGGCTGCTAGCTCGCGCCCACTAGGATCTTGTAATCTATACGTTCCCAGTAACATTCTTTGAATGACTTGATATGGTCCGAACCATTTTGCTTCGAACTTTTGAGGTCTTTCATGACGAACTAAAACCCATTGTCCTTCTTCTAATGTGTGTGGAACAACTAAATCATCTCGGAAATTCTTGTCTTTAATTGCTCGTTCATAAGTTGCCATGGTTGCTTGTTTTCGTGCCGACTGGAGTAGCTCCAGGCGGTCCTCATGAGATGCAATCTCAGAATCGATCGGAAGCGTAGTATTGCGATCACCAAATAAATGTGGTTGTCTGCCATAAAGGAGATAAAATGGGGAAATCTTGGTTGTTGTATGAGTCCGTATACGACATGCGAATATGGCTTGATCGAGATACAGATCCCATAGTTTAGTAGGTTTATTGAGTAACATCCTTCCAAGCATCGTACCGATGATTCCATTTAATCGCTCTACTTTCCCATTTGTTCGTGGATGATAGGGGCTTGTGCCCTTGTGCAAAGTCTTGATCTTTTCAAGGTACTTCTGCACAACGCCTCCCCACAGGTTCTTACCACCGTCTGTGAATATCTCTTGAGGTGCGCCATAATGTAAATAAATTTCATTATAAATAAACTCTGCAATAGCGTCTTCCGTAGCCACAGGAATGGCTTTTGCAATTGGCCATCCTGTTGCATAATCGATTGCTGTAATAATCCATCGATTCCCATCCATTGTTTTAGGCAATCGCCCAATTAAGTCGATTCCCCATCGCTGAAATGGTTGAATGATCGGATCAGCTAATAGTCTTGCATGCTCCCTTTCCTGCGATCCATGCTGGCGTTGATGAATTTGACAATTAGGACATGCAGCAATGAATTGACGAATGTCTTTTTCAATAGTAGGCCACCATGCTCGTGATTCCAATACATTAACAAGGTTGGCATACGAGAGATGCCCGTACTGATCATGCATCTTTTGCATTAGGTCTCCACGAAATTGAAAATCGATATAAGGTGCAACTACTCCCTCCTTCACCTTTCTGTGAAGTACTCCATCCTCAAGGACGAACTTGTCGACTTCTGCTACGATTTGAGCCTTGTCTGACTCGCTTGCATCTTTTGGAAATGATTTATCTTGCAGAAACTGACGAATATAAGGTACATAATCTTCTACCTTTTGCAATGCCAAAGCATTGAAATCAGGACGTCTGCTAATCGCGTCCGGAACAATTGCCAGTTTCCCCGGCCGATATTTAATAATAAGATTGTATTGTTGAAATTCATCAACCCATCTTGCAAGTCGTTTCGATGGTTTTTGAATTGTATTCATATATTTCAATGAATCGTGATCTGTAATTACCGTAATTGGCAACCCATTCTCGACGTAATGATGCCACTTCTGCAGCGCATCTTTAATTGCCAACAACTCTTTTTCATGTGTTGGATATCGTAACTCTGGCCCATGCAGCTTGCGCCCATCGAAAGCAACTGGATGTAATTTTCCATCATCGCCTTCTTGATATAGCGTCATTCCATTACCAAAATCGGATGAATCAGTCTCGATAGTGTAAGGTTTATTTTCATCAGGCTGGACAAGCACTGGAGCCGTGATAATTGCTCGTTTTAAACAATCAAATGCCAGTTGATGTGCTGTATTCCAGACGATTGGACGTCTCTTTCGTTTATCTCCGTCTGCTGATTTGAATAGATCAGATAAAGGAGCTGCAATCATGCTAAAATGACGTATGAATCGCCGATAATAGTTGACTAGGCCGTAAAACTGACGGACGTCTTGAACTGTCCGTGGTCTTGGCCAATCCTGAATTGCTTTAACCTTCGATGGAAGCACTTTAACTATTCCCTGACCAATCATATGACCACAGAATTCTACCGTTCCTTGATTGAACGTACATTTAGACGGTTTAGCATACAACTGATGCTCCCGCAGTTTCTCAAACACCAATTTAAGATGTTCTCGGTGTTCTTCTTCCGAATTTGAATATACCAAAATGTCATCCAGATAAACCAATACAAATTTATCAATGTATGGTCGCAATATTGAGTTCATTAAAGTCTGAAATGTAGCTGGAGCATTTGTGAGACCGAACGGCATGACTAGAAATTCATATTTCCCATATCTTGTATTGAATGCCGTCTTCGGAATATCTTTTTCAGCAACACGAAGCTGCCAATATCCGGTGACCATATCAATTGAGGAAAACCGGCTTGCTTTACCTAGCTTATCAGTGCATTCTTGTATTCGTGGAAGCGGGTAAGCATTCTTGAGCGTCTTAGCATTCAGCGCTCTATAGTCAATACACATTCTCCACTCTCCAGGCACTTTCTTGGCCACGAAGAGGACAGGTGCGCCCCAAGGCGACACACTCTCGCGGATGAAACCGCGTTTCAACAGGTATTCAACCTGCTTGGTCTGTTCACGAAGCTGCTGCACAGATAATGGATGAGCATTCTTATTTGCAGGGCTTTCAGAACCAGTATTGATCTCATGATCCAAAGCTCGCTTTGGTGGTAAACCTTCTGGCGATTCCTCGCGGAAGATATCTTTATACTCACCAAGCAACTGTTTCAATTCTTCATCCTCGATATCACGGATATCCTGGCCGTTCTTTAACAGCGGGATACCTGGTGACTCGGGATTAGAACTATTCCATCCTCGATCCTGGATATCACGGATATCCTGGCCGTTCTTTGACAGCGGGATACCTGGTGAATCGGGATTAGGACGCTTCCATCCTCGATCCTGGATATCACGGATATCCTGGCCGTTCTTTGACAGCGGGATATCTAGTGAATCGGGATCGGGACGCATATTGACCAACTCTAGACCCTGGACTTCACGGACATCCTGGCCATTTTTTAATGGCGAGATACCTAGTGAATCGGAATCAGAGTTCGCGGTCCCAGGTGCCACGCGTGCATAATATACTACGCCATAGCCACCATCATGCAGTATTTTCTTTGCCTCTTTATACGAGATGCAACCAAACTGCAGTTCATTTTCTTCCAACACTGTCAGTGTCGGCTCTTGCATCGGTACACCTATGCCCGACCTATGGGCAATCCGCAGTGTTCCCGTAGCCGTTGGGACATACCAATCAAAGGTAGTCCAATCGGGGATAGGCCTAACTTCAGCCATCCATTCCAATCCAAGTACAATATCGAAATCAGCTTTCATTTCGATAATTGTAGCTCGAACACTTCCTGTCCACTCTGACAAGTTAATATCAAAGTAACAGTCTCCCAAAACTTGCATTGTTTCACCGTTTGGCAGCTTAACTTTGCAAGGCTTGGTATTTTTCAAGAACTTAATGTTCGATCGCAACGCAAAATCCTTCGAAATGAAGTTTTTAGTCGCTGCACAATCAGCCAACGCTGTCCCATGACAATTGTTGATCTGACAATCATAAAGCATGAGAGAATCTTTTCGCTGGCAAAGCGAATATAAATATTCCACATCGTGATCAGAGCAGGGTTGAACATCTTCCATTGCGCTATCACTAGAATCAACATTCATAGAATTTAAATTCCCACTCTTGCCTTTGCCATTCGATTTGAACTTCTCCTCAGCTCTGCACGTTCTCCAAATATGTCCTTTGCCACAACACTTAGAACATATACCTTCCTTCCTAGCCCAATTCTGCCAGGCCGATTTGAATTGCGTCTCTTTTCGAACAATGAAACCTCCTCCACGTTCAATATTCATTTTGAGGAAAGATTTCTCGCTATCGGTAAGAGATTGAGTATTTGCTGACGGCTTGACATTTTGAGAGGATTGTTGTCTTTTATTATTCGATTTGTTTTGAGCTTGGCTAGTAGATCCACCATCTCCTTGAGAAAATCCTGAGGCGATACCAGCTTGAAGTTTGACGGCTTGCTCTGCACGTTTGGCAAGAACAAGAACTTCTTGAAGATTCAAATCCTCGACATCAATGGCGTCAGGCAAACGCATAAACTCAGCTTGAACTTTTGGGTTGAGACCTTCGAGAAACATATAATTGTAGACGAAGTTATCTTGAGGGTCTTTCATCCATCTCTTTTGGCGTTCAAGGATACGATGAAAACGAGCGTAGTAGATGTCCACCGAATCCTTGTTTTGTTGAGTGAGTTTGAGACGCATATATTTGACAAATCCTGGTTCTTTTGAACCATATGTGTCTCGCATATGCTTGGCAAACGCTTCCCAAGTCTCCCAACGTCCATAATCTGCTTCGTGTCTTGTCAACAAATGGCTAATATCACCAGCAGTAGTTTGAATTGCTGTTTCAACTCGAGTACGATTCTCTACAACCCCTTCAACTTTCTCGCGATGATTAAACCATATTTCAAATTGTTCCAACCAGGTTTCGATATAATCGCCGACCTTGCCATCGAATTTATCTGGCTTGTCGACATAAACTTTGTACTTGCGATTGTTATGCATCGTTTCCATCATAACCTTTTGACTATTTACAAGGGCAGTAACTGCATCCTTGAGAGTGCTCATATCGTCGGAAACAGTAGTGCTTTGCTGATCTGTATTATCGAAAGGAGATTGAGCATGTACAGGTTCTGCATTTTCGAATTGCGCTTCGAGCTCCGCATTCCGTGCACGGAGGATTTCGTTATCCTTTCGTAGTTGCTCGGCCCGAGTAGGCATTACGTACGTCTTGATCCTATTACGATTTTTGCTCTTGCTACCAACTGTCGTTCTCGCTGGGATTCACGTGGAAGGAACAGGAGGGGGTTTGCGGCTTCTAGCGTAAGGCCGATGCCAATATTGATGATTATTGTCCTCCCGGGAAAGTGGCTGCTACTGTATTATAACCCCCAGCAGACTCCACGGCCCTCAATTCCCATTGTAGTTCTCTATAGAAACTCTAATGAAGGAGCGCGGTGGTTATCC
>VBJK01000453.1 GCA_005879655.1 Chloroflexota bacterium
AAGCAACCAGACCCAACCTGTGCGCAAGCCAAGCAGCGCTGTGACACGTCTGAGGACCTCGTGCAGTACATCATGAACGTCGATCTGGCGATTGAGGTAGCCCGCAATATCATAGAGCACGGCCAGTTCTCGATTGCCATGCAATAACGAGGGGGTTTCTTCCATTTTGCGCGTCTGCTCTTTGTCTTGATCGTCCATCTCTTCGCTTTTCATTGTCTATGAGCAAGCATTCCCACAGAGAGTATAGCATCTTGCAAATGAGTAGGTCGAGGGACACTCTTGAGAGCCTCTCCAAATTAGTCCTGCATTCGGCATCTTCTGCTAGGTAGGCTTATTGCAGGATGAGCACGTATTGTCTATACTGATGGTACTGCCGTGTTGAGTTCTCCAGTAAGCATGTGAGATCATAGGGAATGGAGGCGTAATGGAACTGGATGGCTCACAACAGAAATAATTAAAGGAGATGACCCATGCAGCCAAAAAAGAGGTTGAGATTAGTAAGCCTGTTAAGCATTTCATGCATACTTATTCTCTTTCTTACAGCTTGTGCAGGTGAAAGCACTCAGTCAACACAAAAAAACCTAGTTGCTGCACCTGCGGACAAACAAATTTTACGCTTCCCACTTGAAGGGGAGGATTTCAGTACCCTCGATCCTGCTCTTACCACGGAAGGTTTAGGAGATCCCTTTAATCTCATTTATACAGGATTGGTAAGTATCAAGGGTGACGGCACCATTACTGACCAACTTGCAGCCTCTCACGCGGTCTCAGCAGATGGTCTGACATATACCTTTACCCTCAGACCCAATCTCACCTTCAGTGATGGTACCCCACTGACGGCCAGAGACGTGGCCTACAGTATCAATCGTACCCTGCTACCAGCGACGCAATCGAATGTCAGAGTCTATCTTTCACTCCTCAAAGATTTTGACAAGGTGACATCAGGGGCCATCCCCACAGCGATCGGAGATAGTTTGATCGTCAAGGATGACCGCACGATCTCTATTACCCTTAGTAAGCGGGCCGTCTATTTCCTTGGCGCATTATCTTACGCCACCTCCTTTGTGGTCGAGAAGAAACTCATTGACCAATACGGCAACAAATGGACCGATCATCTTGACGAAGGTGGTGGGGCCGGACTCTTCAAAGTGCAGAGCTATAACCATACCAAAGGTCTTGTACTGGTCCCCAATCCTCGCTATTATGGTTCCCAGCCCAAAATCCAGCAGATCCAGTACATTATTGCAGGTGATAGAGATAGTAACTACAAGGCATTCCTGGCTGGCCAGTACGACCTAGCAGCCGTCCCGCCAAGTCAGGACGAGGTTGCTGCAAAAAAACCTGGGTATCATGAGGTTCCGGCTTTGACGTTGCGCTTTATTGGCATGAATTATCTAGCGAAGCCATTGGACAACATCAAGATTCGCCAAGCCCTCGCTTTGGCCATCAATAAGGATTTGATCGTCAGTCGTATTATAGGCAAATTTGTCATCCCTAGTAATCATATCGTGCCCAAAGGCATTGTAGGCTATAATGAGAACCTGACAGGACCCAATGGCGTAAAAGGCACAGCGGGCGACCCTGCGCTAGCCAAGCAACTCTTCCAACAAGGTTTGCAAGAGGGGGGCTATAGCAGTGTGAGCCAATTGCCATCCATCAGCCTGACCTACGCAATTGACTACAAGGCAGCCGCCGATACTATCTTAGCGATTGCCAATGAATGGAAACAAGTACTGGGCATCTCCGTCAAGTTGATTGGTCTGCATGGCAATGATGTGACCAAGCAGGAAGCGGAGACTGTTGGCAAAAGTGGCCCGTTACAGATGTGGTATGATGGCTGGGCAGCAGACTACCCCGATCCGCAAGACTGGCTCACGCTCTTCTTTGGCAAAGGTTCTGACCACAACATATTTAACTACGGCCAGAACAACTCTGCGGCTGCAACGCAACAGCAGGCAGTACAAGCAGAAATGGCTCAGGCTGATGGTGAGCAAGATAGCGCAAAGCGTGTACAGCTCTATCGTGATGCTGAGCAAAAAATCGTCAATGATGTCGGTTGGATCACCACGTACCAGTCAGCCGCTGTATTTTTGCTTAACCCCAAAGTACAAAACTGGGTGACTAACCCAATGGGGGTCATTGCTACAGATGACTGGGCCAAGGTCTATATTGCTCAATAGTAGAGGACCGTTGCATGCTTCAATTTCTCGTCAGAAGGTTCGTCGGATTACTCTTCGTCGTTTTGGGTGTCACCTTCATCACCTTCATACTTGGCTATCTGGCACCTAGTGATCCTATCAAGGAAATGATGGGGGCACATTTCGACTCCCAGACCTGGTTGCAGTTACGGCATTTCTATGGATTTGACTTGCCCTGGTATGAACAATACTTGCATTTTCTTGCTCGCTTGGCTAGGTTTGACCTTGGCACATCATTCAACCCTCAACAGCGAGCCGTGTGGGATATCCTCAAAGATGGTGTGCCGATCTCAGTGGAACTGGCGTTGTGGGGAACGGTTGTGACATTGCTGCTGGGTATCCCCATTGGTATTTGGTCTGCGTTAAAGGCCAATACATGGGTTGATACGCTTCTTATGAGCAGTGCTCTTGGTCTGTATGCACTCCCAGCCTTCGTGCTCATCGTCTTCGTCCAGCTCCTGGTTTTATGGTTGAACTATGCAGGCATCAGTTGGCCCGTGACCGGCTGGGGCACGGCCTGGCAATATAGTTGGAGTGATATTCAATATAAACTTGCGCCAGTTCTCACCTATGCCGCGGCAGGCTATGGCTATTACGCACGGCTGACTCGCACAACGCTGCTCGAAGTGATGCGGCAGGATTATATACGCACGGCAAGAGCAAAGGGCTTACAAGAATGGGTTGTTGTGTCGCGCCATGCATTGCGTAATGCGGTCATACCACTCATTACTGTGCTTGGCTTAGTCGTTGGACTGCTGGTCACTGGCTCATTCTTCATTGAGACGGTGTTCGGCATTCCGGGCGTCGCACGCATCACTGTTAATTCGGTCTTCCTACGCAACTATCCGGTTATTCAGGCGACAACCATGTTAATCGCAATAGGTGTGGTACTAGGGAACTTGTTGGCTGATGTGCTCTACTGCCTCGTTGATCCACGTATCAGAGTTGAATAGTGGCATGAAGGTGCAAAGAAATGGAGCCACACAATGGATACGCGTGACCAAGAGTCGGATGCTGCTGCAAGGATCATTGCGACATCAGAACCGCTTGAGAGACCAGAGAGACCAGAGAGTTCTGCAAGGCCAGCAAGCACCACAAAAACGGAGAGGTCGGCCAGTCCATGGCAGGAGTCGATGCAGCAGTTGTGGCATGATAGACGTGCGATGGGAAGCGTGGCAGTGCTCATCTTCTTTGTGCTGCTCGCCCTGCTAGGTCCACCCATCTATACACGGATTGGTGGTATATATTCCAGTGATTTTGGCTCACCAATTGGTCCAGCTATTTACCACAGCTATGATCACCAGGAATTGAGTAAACAAGACGAGGGACCATCGGCACGCTACTGGCTTGGCACAGACCACTTGGGCCGCGACCTGCTGGCTCGTCTGGTGCAAGGGGTACTCATTTCACTCATTGTTGCACTGCTCGTTGAGGTGGTCAATGTTGTGCTAGGTGTTCTTATTGGAGCGCTGGCGGGCTACTACGGAGGATGGATGGATACGATCCTGGCCCGTGTGACGGATCTCACGTTTGCTTTTCCGGGTCTGCTCTTTGCCATTCTGCTCACAGGGATTTTTGGGCAGAGCACAAATGACTACTTTGCCAATCTTGCTGTGGTCGGCCCTTTTTTAGCCAATGGCAACAGCTCTCTGGTTTTTGTCTCACTAGGGCTAGCTCTAGTATCATGGCCATTAATGGCGCGTTATGTACGTGGTCTCACACTCCAACTCAAGACACAGCAGTTTGTTGAGGCCGCTCGTGCGTCAGGAACAAATGATGTGCAGATCATTTTGCGCCACATTCTTCCAAATCTCTTCAATGTTGTATGTATCGTCTCAACATTAAGTATCTCTGGGACGATTATTGGTGAGTCTGGTCTCAGTTTGCTTGGTTTAGGTGTGAGATCGCCGGGATCAAGCCTCGGCTTAATGATTGCAGAAGGAGCTGACACGCTAGAGATTCATCCCTGGAATGCGCTCTTGCCTACTCTTGTCCTCACGATCATCGTCTTAGCCATCTCGTTCATTGGCGATGGATTGCGTGATGCTTTCGATACACGAGTAAGCAGATACAAGGGTTCGCAAAAGGATTGAGTCGTTCTGCTCAATGAGTGAGAGCTTGCCGGTCTTGGTACTGAGCCGTTTGCCTGCGCAGAGGATGTGAAGGAGATTCCTCTGCCAAACAAGGCTTTTTATGATTTCAGCTGTCCATGCTTTGGGGGGAGTTCCCCCCAAAGCATGGAGACCCATGATTTCAGTACTCTTGACAATACATGCCCAATTTGATATGTTTGCACCTGCCTTGTTGTTGCGTTAGAGAGAGATGGGTGCTCATGGCATTGCTCGCAGATCTTCAGCCCGGCACTCTGGTGCGAGGTCTCTTGCCTGGAAATACAGTGGCAAGTATTTTGACGGTCGTTCTCCATTCTGGCATGAGTGCCGAGATAGTGTATAAAGATGCCAATGGGGTTCTGGGCAGTGAATTATTGTACCCAGATACGATTGAGAAGCTTCAAATCGTCACACACGAATTGCCTTGGAGCTTTGATGCTGACGGCGTGCTCTTCCGCCTCGTATCAGAGGCCTATCGTATTCGTCTGGCATACCTTTTTGATCCCCTCATTGCCGTGCATACCTCACAGGTCGAACCATTGCCCCATCAGATTACAGCTGTCTATGAAACCATGCTCAATAAGCAACCCTTACGCTATCTGCTTGCCGATGATCCTGGAGCTGGCAAAACTATTATGGCCGGGTTGCTGATCAAGGAACTACTGATGCGTGGCGATCTGCATCGCTGCTTGATTGTTTCCCCCGGCAATCTTGTTGAGCAATGGCAGGATGAACTGTTGCAACGCTTTCATATGGCGTTTGATATCCTGACCAATGATCGCGTTGAAGCTTCGGCAACTGGCAATCCTTTTCTCCAGATGCCATTCTGCATTGCACGTCTGGATAAGCTTTCGCGTGATGAGCATTTGCAGGAGAAGCTACAGCAGACTGAATGGGATTTAATTGTTGTTGATGAAGCACATAAGATGTCAGCAACATTCTTCGCTGGTGAGGCAAAATATACGAAGCGTTACCAGTTGGGCAGAAAGTTAGGGACATTGACCCGCCACCTGCTTTTGCTGACGGCAACACCACATAACGGCAAAGAGGAAGATTTCCAGCTATTCTTGGCACTGCTCGATCATGATCGTTTTGAAGGCCGCTTCCGCAATGGGGTCCATAAAGTTGATGTCTCTGACATGATGCGTCATCTGGTGAAAGAGCAACTTTACAAGTTTGATAATACACTGCTCTTTCCTGAACGCCTGGCATATACGGTGAATTATGAACTCTCACCTCTAGAGCATGATCTCTATCGCTATGTAACTGAGTACGTGCGGCGTGAATTCAATCGTGCTGATGCACTACAAAATAACGGACGCAAGGGGACTATCGGGTTCGCATTGACAACGCTTCAACGACGCCTGGCCTCTTCCCCAGAAGCGATCTATCAATCACTGCGCCGTAGACGTGAACGGCTCGAACAACGCCTGGAAGAGGCAAAACAAGCAAGGAACCAGACCGGCCATACACCAAATATTGAGTTGCTACAGCATCTGTCACCGCTCTCAAATGATGATCTGGATGATCTGGATGATGCCCCCACTACTGAGGTGGAAGAGATGGAGCAACGCGTTGTTGCCCAGGCATCAGCCGCACGCACCATCACAGAATTAGAGATGGAGATCCGGCGGCTCATAGAGTTGGAACAGCTGGCATTTCAGGTACGCGCAAGCGGGACTGATCGCAAATGGGAAGGGCTGGCGAGTTTGTTGCAAAACAATACAGAGATGTTTGATCCCCAGGGGCATCGTCGCAAGTTGGTGATCTTTACCGAGCATCGCGATACATTGAACTACTTATACGAACGCATCTCTACCATGCTAGGCCGCACTGACGCCATGGTGATCATTCATGGCAGCTTGAATCGTGAGCAGCGCATGAAGGCCCAGGAGGCTTTTATGCAAAACAGAGAGGTACAGATTCTGGTTGCAACTGATGCCGCAGGCGAGGGCGTCAACTTGCAGCGTGCTCATCTCATGGTCAATTACGACTTGCCATGGAATCCTAATCGTTTAGAGCAACGTTTTGGGCGTATTCACCGTATTGGTCAAACAGAGGTTTGCCACCTCTGGAATCTGGTCGCTCTGGACACACGCGAAGGCGAAGTTTTTCATACT
>VBJK01000518.1 GCA_005879655.1 Chloroflexota bacterium
CACTATTTCTTACTCAGAGAAAGCGTCGAAATAGACATGGTCACAATTTGAGTTCCGTGCCGCTCACACAATGTCTGCCATATTTGTATACATAAACTATACAATAATTATACGAAAACAACAACATACCAAGACAAGAGTCCTTTGCCTTTCATGCGACGCAGGTCCATGTGGATGAAGAATGTACTAAATAGAACAAAAGCTCCTCTGTTTTTAAGGTGAGCAGTTTCTATAGGCGAGGTTGTCTCCCGTGGCTTTCTGCGAGATGGTAAGAAAGGTGGTCTTGACTTTTATCGTATATTTCCTGTATAGTTTTTGGCATAGCACAAAGAACATCAAGAAAGTGAGCAAATAGCATGCCCCACCAGCAGCCAGTACGTGCGAACTACCAAAACTATGCTTATAGCCTGACCTATGAGATAGATACACTTCTTAGATTACTAGCAGCAAAAGAGGCAAATTCCCTTCACTTACAACGACTTACCCCCGCTCAGTACCTCTCACGCATTGTTCGACAGGAGGCAGCACAACTCCTCAGCGATGAAGAGAGGGAACAGGCTCACAAAATTCATCAGGCGAGGACGCAAGAGCGCATTGAGGCAGGTGCATACGACCCAGAACTACCACGGCAGAGAAAACGGAGGAGCAAGGCAACTCCTTCAGCCAAAGGGAACGTATAACATGCTGAGAACAAGCGAGCAAGAAAGGTTTGAGAGAAGGATTCCGTAGCTATGCCTGAGCAATCATCAAAAAAAAACACCAAAAAGTATACATATCCGGGGATAAAGATCTGTGAGTTTGGTCTGGAGCACGAGGTGGCTGCCCTCATTGAGGCATTGGCAAAGAAGGAAGCTAGCCGTCTCATGATTGGAGATCGTGCTTTTACCACAAGTGACTATCTCATACAGCTCATCCAGCGGGAAGCTACTAAAGAACTCACTGAACAAGAGAGAGCAGAGGCCAAAGACCTACAAAGCAGAAGGGAACAAGGAGCGAGTTCTCCACTAGATGCCCTTGAGCGGTCATGACAACTCCCCCATGCAGCAGTGGCCGTCTGCGCTTGATCTGAGGTGTGAACCCCCTTCTGCTTTGCCCCAAGACTGCCGGTTACTTGAACGAGGTTATCGAGAAACCAACACCACAAAGCCCCAGTGTCTACTTGATGCCCTTGACGGGTACCGCGCCCTTTCGCCTATCTCATCTTTATGGGTCTGGGCAACCGTAGGTGTAAGCTCCCGGAAAATCCGCTAAAGAACTAATAGAGGGCGTTTCCTAACTCTTAACAGATGGGGTAAAGAGGTATTTGGCAGAGTAGGGTAAGCTGACTCTTGACGAGGTTCGTTCCCTCGACAAGGAGATCAGCTTATGATGCCTACAATAATCGCAGAACAGGCACCAGTCCCACCACCATGTTATCAGCGTGCACAAGCGAAACAGAGTCCAGCCTTACACATTAATGCTCTTATATTAGTTACAAAGTTACACTTACTCGCTCTCTGTCGTTTAGCAGTTAATATAGCTCATCGCCGTTGTCCCCCACCATTACCTGCTGGTCCTGGTGGTGCTCCGCGCACCTATAGCGAGGAGAGCTTGCTGTTGATTAGTTTGTTGCGTACATTATGGCGCTTATCGTATCAGGACATGCATGATTGGTGTAATCCGTTGGCCTGCATTGGCTCTTGCCTGTGGATTACCGCTGGATAAAGAGGGACAACTCTGCATTCCAAGCAAGTCACAGCAGTGTAAACGTCGCCACGCAGCCGGAGCGCCTCTGCACGAATCTCTTTTTGTGTTAACTGTTTTGCAGGCTATCCGCTCTCGACTTATCGGGGCACGTGATCTCATCATTGACAGTGCTCCTATCCTGGTGATGTCAGACGACGTGATCCTGATGCCGCCTACGGGCACGCTCCCGCTCATCATCCTCGTCCATTATTGCGAGGTTTCCGCGTGCATACCCTCATCTGTCGTGGCTCAGGACTGCCTCTCTTTTTTCTCCTTTCTCCTGCCAATTCACTGTCTGGCTCCTTTTGCCCGACGCTTGCTGGCATGGGCAGTGCGTCTCTATCAGATCCGTCCTCGTGTTGTCCGGTTAGATGCAGCCTATTGGGGATTGCGCCTCATCACCTGGATTCATCGTGTACTCGGTGCTGTTGCTGTCATTGACGAAAGAAGAACTCGGGAAACGAAGCAGCATTGAGCGCTTCTTTGGACGCGTTTTTCTCTTTTTTCATCTCCAACGCCCGCCTCTCTGTGGCTGGTCAGAAGTAAATGCTGAGGCGCGCTCTTACCTATACTGCGTCTATTATCGTTGGTTTAGCTGCTCAACAGGCTGGCCGTCCTGACCTTATCCGTTCACCCAAGAGGGTGCTTGCTCATCGGATGCCGAAAGGGATTCCGAGTTATGAAACGCCCTCAACTAATAGGCAACTTCAAGCATAATGGACGAGAATGGCAAGCCAAAGGTGAAGAAACAACGGTCAACGTGTATGACTTCCTCTCGCTTGCGGATGGAAAAGCCGTTCCTTATGGCATTTATGACCTCGTCCACAAGAGAGGTTTTGTCAACGTTGGTGTCGATCACGATACAGCAGAGTTTGCAGTGGAGAGCATTCGACGGTGGTGGCAACAGATAGGCCGTGACCTGTATCCAGGAAAAACCAATCTGCTCATTACCGCAGATGGAGGTGGAAGCAATGGATCACGGTTGCGCTTGTGGAAACGAGAATTACAGTGCTTGGCTAACGAGACGGGACTCTCTCTGACGGTTTGTCATTTTCCACCGGGAACTTCTAAGTGGAATAAAATCGAGCATCGCCTCTTCTCCTACATCTCCATTAACTGGCGTGGTAAGCCACTGACCTCGTTAGAAACCGTTATTGAACTGATTTCTCATACCACAACAGAACAAGGACTCAAGGTCACTGCCATCAAGGATAGCAATGTCTATCCGACTGGTATCAAAGTCACTGATGATGAAATGAAGGCTCTTCACATTCTCAAAGACGCTTTTCATCCAGAGTGGAATTACACTATCAAACCTCAAATACCCGCTCCCAGTGGTCAGGCTATTCCAGCGTGAGTCCTAAGCTGGCAAGCTGTGTTTTGAGAGCCTGAGCTTTCTTTCGGGAACCGATTTGGTCAAGATGCAAGAGTCTGGCGGCTCCGTGTTCACTCATGCAGACCTCCAAAGCATTGTGAGAGGGGTCGAAACGGATAGATTGGGTACACGGAAGGGGCCTTCTACGTACCCAAACGGTTCATCGCCAAACTATACCACACCCTCTTCCCTAGAGGCAAACCTAGCCAACAGGAAGTCAGGGCAATCGCATCTAAATAACCCCATCAACAGCAATGAAAGAACGAGGAGGTGATAAAATAGGTCAAAAAAGCAGGAGACAAGATGATGGAAGAGAAGGATCTGCGAGATCTGGAAAGCCTTTTTGCGCAAGTGGAAGACCCTCGAATGGAGCGAACGAAACGGCATCGATTACGGGATATCATCATTCTGGCAATCTGTGGAGTCATTTGCGGAGCAGAGGGATGGGTTGAAATCGAGGAATTCGGGAAAGCGAAAGAAGCCTTCTTTACTCAATTGCTAGATTTGCCCAATGGCATCCCCTCTCATGACACATTTGGCCGGGTCTTTGCGGCTATCGATCCAAAACAGTTTGAAGCCAGTTTTGTGCAGTGGGTCCAGGCAATCAGCAAGACGGTCAAGGGAGTGGTAGCTATCGATGGGAAGACGTTGCGGCGCTCCCATGATCGGAAAGCCTGCAAGAAAGCGCTCCATCTGGTCAGTGCCTGGGCCGTTGAAAATCGCTTGGTCCTGGCTCAATTAGCGCGCAGCGCGAGAAA
>VBJK01000519.1 GCA_005879655.1 Chloroflexota bacterium
GAAGGAAGCTGTAGACGGTAGGCTTGAGTTCCTATTTTAGCAGTTATAGGATAAGGACCCAGGCGTTTCCAATCTAGCTTTTTGGAAGGCCGTTCTGTGCGAATGTTGGGGGTTAACAACCAGACTTTTTCGCCAACATTAAATTCAATACGTTTGTGCTTTGTGTCGTAGTAGCGAGCTTGATGATCTTGGGCGATTTTGAGGTTTTCAATGAGTTTATCGTGGAGGAGTCTGAGATTTTCGACAAGAACTTTAGCTGCTGAGACAGGGTATTGGGGGTATTTTCGGATATCAAGATCGAGGCGTGGGTGGTAGCCGTAGTTTGCATAAAATGGAGAGTAGCCGGTAGAGGCCTGACGCGCATTGTTGTATGCGAATTCCGCTGTAGAAAGAAACGAAACCCAATTATCTTGTTGATAATTGCTGTAGATGCGGAGGTATTGCTCGATTGTTTGATTCATGCGTTCGGTTTGGCCGTCAGTTTGAGGGTGAAAGGATGTAGATAATCGTCCCTTTAGATTTAGCATAGACGACAGAGATTTCCAGAATTTAGAGGTAAATATTGAACCACGATCTGAAACGAGTGAGTCAGGGGTACCGTGTAAACGGATAATATTGTCCAAAAACAAGCGTGCAAAATCAGACGCCGAAGCTGTTTTGAGACAGGGGATAAAGTGCGACATCTTTGTAAAACGGTCGACAAAGACTAGTATGGAGTCGAATCCATTGGATAGGGGTAGGTCGACTATAAAGTCGCAGGATATTCCCTTCCAAGGCCCGCTTGGAATAGGGAGGGGTGAAAGCTCACCGAAGCGAGCATGGCGCGGGGGTTTAGCACGGGAACAGAGATCGCAGGTTGTGACATAATCCTTAACGTATGAATTTATGTCAGGAAACCAATAGTTGCGGCTAAGAAGTTCGAGGGTTCTGGTGACACCAAAATGTCCTGCAAGGGGACTATCATGGTGTTGTCGCATTAGAGTGAGACGTATCGCATCGTCATGCGGAACGTAAATAAGGTTTTTGTAAAGCAAGAGACCGTCTTGTTTTGACCAGGGATATGAGGGGTTTTGTCCTCGTTGTTGTGCGACAGGGTCGTTGGCTAGTGCGTCTATTATACGTTGCCGTAGGGAGAGTTCTGGGGTAAAGACATTGAGGTGTTGAATGTTAAAGAGAGCGTTGATTCCTTGGCCAGAGGAAACAATAGGGGAGTGGGAAGGAGGATTAGAGAGGAGGCGTAGGGCTGATTGGGGAATGAGGGTACCGGAAGGCATTTCAACTCCTTCTGCATAGTCAGGACGTCGAGATGGACCATCGGCTGGGTTCTTGGATCCGGGGGTGTGATCTAACACAAAGTCATAACCTGAGAGAAATTCTGCCCAACGGGCTTGGCGTCGATTAAGTAGCTTTGTAGACATGAAGGTTTCGAGGTTTTTGTGGTCTGAAAAGACACGAAATGATTGTTTTGATCCCTCGAGGTAATGACGCCAGTGTTTTATGGCTAGGACAATTGCAAGCATTTCTCTATCGTGAATGTCATAGTTGCACTCGGCAGGGATTAGCTTTCTAGACCAGAAAGCTACAGGGTGAAATTGACCGTCTTGTGGTTGGCTGATGATAGCAGAGGCCGCAAAGCCGGAGGCGTCTGTGTGAAGTTGGATGGGAAGGTCAGGGTCGAAGTGACTTTGATTTTTCTTGAGTAGTTGAGTAATTGGAAGGATGACGCGGGAGTATTCTTTGACAAATCGTCTGTAGAAATTCGCAAAACCAAGGAAAATTTGAACATCGTGAACAGATTCGGGAACAGGCCAATCAACGATGGTTGAGATGCGAGATGGGTCCATGGAGATGCCTTTTGTCGAGATAATGAAACCGAGGAAACTAACCTCTTGTACGTGAAATTCAGATTTTTCAAGTTTGACATAGAGACCGAATTCTCGTAGACGTTGGAGGATGGCACGAACATGGAGAATGTGTTCTTCCATTGTGTTGGAGTAGATAAGGATGTCATCGACATAGACAATGCAGAAGCGATCAAGGAATTCGTGTAATGAATCATGTACGTACGATTGGAAGGAGCCGGGGGCGTTCGTCAATCCAAATGGCATTACCAAACATTCGAAGTGACCATAGCGGGTGCGAAAAGCTGTTTTGTATTCGTGACCGTGGGCTATCCGAAGACGATTAAATGCATCTCTGAGGTCTAATTTTGTGAAAAACTTGGCGTTTTTGACGCGATCCAAGATCTCGGCTATGAGGGGAAGTGGATACCTGTTTTTGATGGTATAACGATTGAGAGCTCGATAGTCAATGCAAAGTCGTAAGCTACCATCGGGCTTTTTGACAAACAGAACAGGAGCGCCGTAAGGGGAAGTAGAAGGTCGTATGAAACCAATGGCAAGTTTTTCTTTGAGATATTCTTTGAGGACGCCGAGTTCCGTTTCAGAGAGGTTGTATATTGGACCGTAGGTTGGCTTTGAACCGGGTTCGAGGTTGATATGGTGATCTAGGTGACCGCGGTGAGGTGGGAGTTCGTGGGCTTTTTCTTTTGAAAACACTTCAGCGAGATCTTGATATTCCTCGGGGATAATAGGAAGTGGGGGTTCGTAAGTGTTGGCCAGTTGATGTAGTGGAACGATTTCATCGACTTGGAGAGTATAGATTTGATCGTTCTGTCCAATTTTTGTAGTTAAACGGACTTGCGGAGGTTTAGGAATTGGCTTCGGGGCGTAGAAAGGCCTTGGTTCTTTTTTGACTTGTTTTGGGGTTTCGACAGGACCGTCGAAAGAGGAGGTGGGATTATCGATAGAGGTGATAGGATTATCGGTAGAGGAGGTAGGATTATCGGTAGAGGAGGTAGGATTATCGATAGAGGTGGTAGGATTATCGATAGAGGAGGTAGGATTGTCGGTAGAGGTGGTA
>VBJK01000523.1:0-2016 GCA_005879655.1 Chloroflexota bacterium
ACTCACCAAGGCAGTCTCTCTTCTCTCGTCGAATTTCTGGGGGCGTCTGTTCTTGTTCTTTCTTTTTCGATCTGGTAGAGCGCTTGTAAAGATGGACACTCTTGTCTTTGATAAGGCCGTGGCAGCACTTCGTGCTTACTCGCTCATCCGCCGTGATTCTCTTAAGAAGATGCTCTCGGTGCATCGGTTGGTGCAGGCAGTGCTCAAAGATGCGATGGATGAGCAGACGAAGGAACTGTGGGCAATGAGAGTCGTATTGGTTATGAGTGTGGTATTTCCTGCTGTGGAGTTTACAGACTGGTCTCTGTGTGAGCGTTATTTGCCGCAGGTGCTGGCTTGTGCAGGTCTAATTGAGCAAGAGAACCAGATAGGGGATGATGGAAGGGATTTGCGCACTCATGCTGCACGATATTTGTATGATTGCACACGGTATTGTGAAGCATTGCCATTGTTACAGCAAGTTCACTCAATCAACGAAAGGAAGCTGGGGACAACGCACCCCAAGACGGCCAACAGTCTGAACAACTTGGCAATACTGTATAGAGAGCAGGGCATGTATGAAGAAGCAGAAACGTTGTTGAAGCGTGCATGGGCAATAGATGAAAGGGCATATGGGCCTGATCACCCAAGGGTAGTGGCTCATTTGAGGATGCTGATCCGTTCCAAATTGTAGCGATGGAGGAAGAGCCTCAGACAAGCATCATGCATAAACAGAGATTTGGAAAAAGAGAGAGTTTTTCGGACAAAACGACCAAGGCGTTGGCGAAGTGTATTATTCCAGCGCTCTATATGAGCAGTTTCACCTGTTTCCTTGCCTACTGCTGTATGTTGCTCTTTGGGAATTATGGCCTGATATGCACTCCAAAAATCACTATAGCAATGGAAAGCCTGATAAGCTTCGGGAATAGATTCCCATAATTTTTGGCATGTTTCTTTACTTCTATCACCTACCGCATATGCTACTACTTGACGTGTTTTTCTACATAATGCTATCCAAATCCAGGCTTGATTGTCTTTTTCAGAGATAAATGACCACAATTCATCTAGCTCCATTATCATTGCTTCTGCATCTTCTACATCAGGAATAAGCAGTGTTTCACTCAAAGCAGGCAGGTTTGCTACTTTTTTTTAATCCACTTGCTCACAGTATTACGTGCTACACCAAATGTTCTCGTTAGCCCTCGTAGGCTACTACGCTCTTGGTAGGCCCTCAATATCTCTTCTCTGCGCTCTTCTGGATATACATATGGTGTTGGATTTTCACGGCTTTGCTTCTTACAATCCTTACAATAGTACCTCTGTTTTCCATTGGGTGCATGACCGTTTCTTTTCAATTTGTCGCTTCCGCAATATGAACAACGTACTGTGATTGTTACCACGAGATTCTTTTCCTCTCACTTTTCTCGGCTCCGTTTTTATTTTACCACAGCATTCTCAAATGAGCCACCACCCGGTACTGTAACCGTGAACAAGCCTATCAAGTGAGTTAATACCGACGGGTATTCGGTGCCGAATGAAGTATCCCACATCGATACAGCTCGCTTCCCATGCACCTCCAACGCTTGGACAGAATAAAGTCCAAGCGTTGGAGGTGCATGGGAAGCGAGCCATTATGTCGGTTTCTACTTGCCTCTTAATTCTTCTGGTTCTCACCACCTAGGAGCGTATACGCTTTGGAGGGCAGGTTGGGCGATAAATGATTATGCATTGGTGTTTCGATGGTCAAGGCCATAGCGCTCCATGATCTGCTTTATCGGGGATTCCCGCAGCCAGGACACAGGCATCTCCTGCTGGAAAATGGTATTGGCTTCATCAAAGCGCTTTTTGCTTTTTAACGCTACTGCTCCTGCCAGCCCCTCTTCCAGGCAGGAGGCGTATTTCTCTCTATCTCCGCAGTGTATAGCCGCTCGACCTTGATGATTGATAATGAGGATACGAATGCGCTCTGGGGCACTATTCTTTGGGTTTTGTAGATAGGTGTTAAAAATGTCCCACGCCTGAGAAGATAATCCCATA
>VBJK01000523.1:2072-3035 GCA_005879655.1 Chloroflexota bacterium
GCCTCGTGCCCTAAATCCAGGTAGAACTCAGCTTCTCGTTTGCGCCCCAATCGGGCAAGGGCATCGGATGTTTCCATGTAGACACGAGATTGCAGGAGCGGTGATACTGTATCAGTGTAACGCAGCGCTTTTTGGTAGGCATCTAAAGCTTCATCAGGCTTGTTGGCATATTGGAATGCAACTCCTAATTCAGCAAGGCTAGCCGTCAGCCTGTTGTGATCCCTAGAAAGTTGCGCTAATGTTACTGCTTGTTGACAGAGTGCAACCTTCTCCGAAATTTTCAGCCGGTGTGATACAAGCACGCTTTTTTGTTGAAGACATCCAGATGCAAGACTGGCCACTATCTGACTATGTGGTGCCATACCGATAAGATGTGGCAAGAACCCTGCCAAGACTTGTTCCGCAACCTCCATTTGACCACCATTGATTAGTCCTGCGCAAGACTTAGCAAGCCCTTCAAAGTGATCTAAAGTTGCGGTGTCGATATTTGTTGTCCTCCCGGTGATGATTCGTTCCCAAGGTTCTGTGTCTGCGAATAACTGGGTTGCCGTCGTTGCTGCTCCCAGCGCATTGAGTATGGTCTGCAATGTCTTGCGTCTCGTTTTGTCCATGCGACCTCCTTGAAGCAGAGAAGAGAGGATGGCCACTTGCTCTGTTGTGAGAGTTACCACCACAGAGGCCCTCTGTGATGTTGCCTCCTCTTCCTCAATAACGGGTTCTAACCGGGTGAGATGCTCATAGCCTAAATCAGCAGCGGGGCGACCGAAGCCCTCTTTGAGCAACCGCAAGGAAGCCAGTGACGGATAACTCTCACCACTCTCCCATCTTCGATAAGACCGCTCCCCGACTCCGCATTCCAATGCCGCTTTTTCCTGGCTCCAACATTTTTCCAGTCTTGCTTCAATGAGTCGCTGGTTAGCGACTGGCCCCTGTTTTCTCACCTTTGTATCTGCATTCTACAAG